>JBASML010000352.1:0-5305 GCA_049656845.1 Syntrophaceticus sp. | reverse complement strand
GCTCAACATTGAGGTGATTCCCTCTGGGAATTTGCCGTTGGACCTTGCTTTAGGGGTGGGAGGAGTTCCTAGGGGAAGAGTCATCGAAATTTATGGGCCCGAGGCCTCGGGAAAAACAACAGTGGCCTTACATATTGTTGCTGAAGCACAGAAAGCTGGAGGATTGGCAGCTTTTGTTGATGCCGAACATGCCCTTGACCCGGTCTATGCTCAAAATTTAGGTGTAGATATCGAGAACCTTTATGTTTCCCAACCCGATACAGGGGAGCAGGCCTTGGAAATTACAGAAACTCTTGTGCGAAGCGGAGCACTGGATGTGGTCGTTATTGACTCTGTGGCCGCTTTGGTACCGCGGGCTGAATTGGAAGGAGAAATGGGAGATACACATGTGGGCCTGCAGGCTCGCTTGATGTCACAGGCTTTGAGAAAACTGACAGGTGTAATCAGTAAAACCAAAACAACTGCCATCTTTATCAACCAAATTCGCGAAAAGGTTGGTGTCATGTTTGGTAATCCAGAGGTCACAACAGGTGGCAAGGCATTAAAGTTTTATTCATCGATCAGGCTGGAAGTTAAAAAAATTGATTTAATCAAACAAGGCACAGATGTAGTAGGAAGCCGTACTAGAATTAAAGTTGTTAAAAACAAGGTTGCTCCTCCCTTTAAACAAATTGAGTGTGATCTCATGTACGGAAAAGGGATTTCTCGAGAAGGTGGCATTCTAGACCTTGGATTGGATTATGGTGTCTTGACCAAGTCAGGCTCCTGGTTTTCTTATGGTGAAGAACGCTTGGGACAGGGTAGGGAAAATGCCAAGGAATTTCTACAAGAACACCCGGAAATTGCTCAGGAAATTGAAGAAAAGATTAGAGAAATGTCTGGCTTTAAACGCACAGAAAACATTTCTAAAAATAGTCAAGTAGATGAACCTGACCAAGATTTACAGTAATGGTTTTGGCGCCAAGGATATTTCTTGACATGTTCCGGAAACGATAATAGAATTTATAAAAGTAGAAATATTGAATAGAACTTCTTCCACAAGTTTTGATATAGAACAATTAAAGTTGTAATGCCTTTTGGAAAATTAAATATTTTGTGTGGGGAAGATTCTATATAAAACCGAGTTTCTACTCGGTTTTGTTTTTGAAATGATCAAATGATTGGAGGGAGGTGAAAGGTATTAATCTGGCGCCAGCAATTTACGGAATTCTTGTAGTTATTGCGCTCTTGTTGGGTTTATTAGGTGGTTATCTTTTGCGCAAGTATCTGGCAGAAGCCAAGATCGTTTCAGCGGAAGAAGCCGCTAAACGCATATTAGAAGAGTCGGAAAAAGAAGCGGAGGCTAAGAAAAGAGAAGCAATTCTCGAAGCCAAAGAGGAAATCCATATTATACGAACTGAGGCTGAGCGAGAGAACCGGGAGAGGCGCAACGAGATACAGCAATTAGAGCGGCGTTTTCTTCAAAAAGAGGAAACGCTAGATCGGAAACTGGAAGGCCTTGAGAAAAGAGAAGAAAATTTAATCAAAAAGGAAAAGGAACTAGGAAACAAGAGCATCCAGCTTGATGAGTTACTGAAAAAGCAGACAGAGGAGCTGGAGCGCATTTCCGGATTATCCACCGAAGAAGCACGAACCCTGATTCTGAATAATGTGAGAGAGCAAGTTAAGCGTGAAACCGCTTTAATCATTAAAGAAGAGGAGGCTCGGGCTAAAGAAGAAGCAGACAAAAAGGCGCGTGAGATTGTGGCGATGGCAATCCAGAGGGGCGCCGCTGAAATTGTAGCAGAAACAACTGTATCGGTAGTCCCACTTCCTAATGATGAGATGAAGGGAAGAATTATCGGCAGGGAAGGAAGAAACATCAGAACCCTAGAAACCCTAACAGGGGTTGATTTGATAATTGATGATACTCCTGAAGCTGTTATTCTGTCTGGTTTTGATTCTATCCGACGTGAAACTGCTCGGATCGCCTTAGAGAAACTTATCATTGATGGGCGAATTCACCCGGCCCGTATAGAAGAGATGGTGGAAAAAGCCCAAAAGGAAATGGAACAAAAGATTCGCGAAGAAGGGGAGCACGCTGCATTTGAGGCAGGTGTACCCAACCTGCACCCGGAACTAATCAAGTACCTGGGGAGATTGAAGTTCCGTACAAGCTACGGTCAGAATGTTTTAAAACACTCCCTTGAAGTGGCTTATCTTGCAGGTACCATGGCAGCAGAACTGGGTGCTAATGCTCAGTTGGCTAAGCGGGCGGGTCTTTTACATGATATCGGAAAATCCATTGATCATGAAATGGAGGGGCCTCATGTTACCATTGGTGCGGATCTCGCTCGGAAATACCGTGAAAATCCTGAAGTAGTCCATTGTATTATGGCTCACCATGGTGACCAGGAACCAGAGACCATTGAGGCTGTACTTGTACAGGCTGCTGATGCTATTTCTGCAGCAAGGCCTGGGGCGCGCAGAGAAACTCTAGAAGCGTACCTAAAAAGACTTGAAAAACTAGAAGAGATTGCAGAATCTTTTGAAGGAGTAGAAAAATCATATGCCATTCAGGCTGGGCGAGAGATCAGAATAATGGTAAAGCCTGATATGATTGATGATATTCAGGCAGCTCACTTAAGCAGGGAAATAGGAAAGCATATTGAAGAGAGCTTGGAATATCCTGGTCAAATAAAAGTTATTGTAATACGTGAAACAAGGCATGTGGAATATGCCAAATAGCTTGTGAAACTAAAGACCTGCCTAACAGCAGGTCTTTTTTCTTTGAGATACAAGGAAAAGGAAACCTCTATCAGGAAGGATAATTATAATTATTGGCGAAGAACTTATAGAAGATATTGAAGATATAAAGGTGCTTTTGAAATAGTTTTTGAAATTATCTGTTAATGGCAGGGAGAGGGATAAAAAAGTGTCAGTTTCTTATAATCAAAACAGCAGTGTTCCTCATATTGCAAATTTACTAACATCTATCCTTATCCACTACCCGGAAATCGCGACAATAAAACTGGATCCGAAAACCCAGGTAGTTAAGTTTAGTTTTTATATTAAGAACATATCTCACAAGGTTAAGTCAATAGAAAGACACCTTCAACAGTCACTACAGACTTACTATTATCTAGAAAATGTAGAGGTTGCATTATCCTCTTTTTTATTTAATACGCTTGAATATTTTACAATTATGGAGTTTCAACGAGATGTTCGATCTCTTTCCCAAAAGGAAATTACACTGGTTATAGCTTTACTGAAAAAGGAGTTCGGTGTTTCGCTTATTACAGATGAAGACGATCTTTTGCTTATGGATGACTTGACTTTGCATGAGGAACTGGTCAGTTATATGCTTGAAAATGTAAAAGCAAATATAGAGTTGATCGCTTTGCGAGATGAGGGGAAAGTAGTTGTTTACAATAAATAAAACATTCTAAGCGGTAGACGATGCCGTCAGGTTGCAAAAGCGGAGGATAAAAGTAGAGTAGAAATGATGTAATGACGCTTTCGAGCGCTAGGCACCATCTTTTGCCGGCCTCCGACTTCCGGCATCTGACTTCTATGTGTAGGAGGTAGGGCTTTTGCGGTTATTATTTCTTGGAGACATTGTTGGGCGGCCCGGCCGACGTGCTGTTAAGGAACTGCTTCCTACCCTCAAAGAAAAGTATGAGCCACATCTGATTATTGGTAATGGAGAAAACGCTGCGGGAGGGAGGGGTATCACACGTAAAACAGCAGATGAGCTTTTTCTTTCTGGAATCGATATACTGACCATGGGAAATCATGTATGGGACCAAAGAGAAGTCTATGATTTTATTGATGGTGAGAACAGGATAGTCAGACCAGCCAATTATCCTCCAGATGCTCCAGGGCAAGGATATGTTATAACTCGCACTGGTGAAAATACCAAATTAGGTATTATTAATTTATCTGGGCGTATTTATATGCCATCGCTGGATTGCCCGTTTCGACATCTTGATTACCTACTTCCGTTGATAAAAAAGGAAACCAATGTTATTATTATTGATTTCCATGCTGAGGCAACATCGGAAAAGATGGCTCTGGCCTGGTATGTTGATGGTAGAGTAAGCGCGGTGCTCGGCACCCACACCCATATTCAAACTTCTGATGAAAGGATTTTACCAAAAGGTACTGGATATATCACAGATGTAGGTATGACAGGGCCTCGAGACTCTGTTTTAGGGGTAAAGGCAGAGTCAGTAATCTCAAAATTTTTATCTTTAAGACCAGTGCGTTTCGAAATTGCTGGGGGGCCACTACAACTCAATGCCGTTTTTCTGGAGATTGAACAGGAAAAGGGTACAACAGAGGTGATTAAACGAATTAACATTATGAAAAAATAACCTTGCGAAAATTTTCCATAAATGATATGATTATTACATTACCGGCATAATAATAATAACTGGAGGGAAACAAAATAGGGGAGGTTGAGTTTGTGGAAGTATTGAAGGTGTCAGCAAAATCAAGCCCAAATTCCGTTGCTGGTGCTCTAGCGGGGGTGTTAAGGGAAAAGGGTTGTGCAGAACTGCAAGCGATCGGAGCGGGTGCTCTCAACCAAGCTGTTAAGGCTGTAGCAATCGCAAGAGGTTTTGTAGCTCCTAGTGGTATTGACCTAATATGTATTCCTGCGTTTACCGACATTGTTATTGACGGGGAAGAGAGAACAGCAATAAAGCTGATCGTAGAACCTCGTTAGAAAGGTTTTATAATATTTTATGTATAACTACAGCCTGTTTATTTCGCTATCAGAAATAGACAGGCTTTTGTTATGGTAAGGATGTTGATGGCACGTGATTATTGACATGCATTGTGATACTATCTTAAAAGCATTTCAAGAGAACCGTAAATTAGCAGTAAGATCTACATCTGGTCATTTCGATCTTCCAAGAATGCAGGAAGCAGGCATAAATATCCAGTTTTATGCGTTATTTCCTGGTATTTCATCAGCTTTAAGTCCTCTCAAACAGGCACTTATCTTGGGAGATTTTTTCTGGGAACAGCATCAAGAAAACCAGGAAATAATGCAGGTAATAACTTCTCACAAGTCACTTCTCCAGGTAATCAATTCAAAAAAAAGAGGTGCGCTTTTAACAGTAGAAGGTGGAGAAGTGCTGGAAGGTGATCTTCGGCTACTGAAAGTTCTCTATCGGATGGGGGTTCGCAGTTTATGTCTTACCTGGAATAAACGCAACGAAATCGCAGATGGTGTAGAAGAAAGACAGACAGGAGGCGGGTTAACATTATTTGGTAGAGATGTCGTCAAAAAAATGAATAGTATGGGGATGGTTATCGA
>JBASML010000351.1:0-2080 GCA_049656845.1 Syntrophaceticus sp. | reverse complement strand
GGATTACCCCATCCTTTAAAAAGGGAATGTGGCTCTCACCCAAAACATGAATATCCCCAGTGACCGTTATAATGAAATCAGCTTTTTTTTCTGCTGCTTTCATAGTGGTCACCTCATGCGCAACCATGATTGATTCCAGAGCCTTAAAGGGATCCACCTCTACAACCACCACTTTTGCCCCAAAACCCTTAGCGCGGGCAGCAACCCCCTTTCCACACCAGCCATAGCCGACAACCACAAATGTAGAACCAGCTATCAGGTAATTAGTCGCTCTCAAAATGCCATCGAGGGCAGATTGTCCTGTACCATATCTGTTGTCAAAAAGGTGCTTTGTCAAAGCATCATTAACAGCTATGAGTGGATATTTGAGGGCACCATCCCTGGCCATAGCCCTCAATCTGACAACACCGGTAGTTGTCTCTTCTGTGCCCCCGATCACCCGGTTCGCTTGTTCTGGCCGTTCTTGATGAAGAGTTGTAACAAGGTCTGCCCCATCATCGATGGTCAGATCAGGTTTCGTATCAAGGGCAGCACAGATCTGACTGTAGTAAGAATCTTTGTCCACACCCCGGCGGGCATATGTGGGGATATCATAAACCACATTGAGTGCTGCAGCGATATCATCCTGAGTACTTAAAGGATTGGATGCACAAAGCACCAGGTCTGCGCCCCCGGATTTAAGCACCCGAGCAAGATTGGCAGTTTTTGCGGATATGTGTAGACAGGCGGCAATTTTAATTCCCTTTAAAGGAAGAGACTCTTTCCACTCTCCACAGATCTGTTGTAGAACCGGCATCTTCCGCCAGGCCCATTCAATGCGCTCCTTCCCGCTCCTACTCAAATCCCCATCAGTTATTCGCAGACATTCTTGCGTCACATTTGTTCGCTCCTTTTTTCGTTTCTATATTTTCTTTTAGTCAAAATTTTCTTTTAGTCAAAAACCTCTCGGTTTTCCTTTCTCCTCCAACCTTTCAATATCCTCTGTTCCTCCCAAAACTACCATGATATCGTTCTCTTCAAAAATATGGTCAGCCCCCGGAGAAACAATAATCTCAGGGCCCCTGCGGACAGCCAACACTGTAACCCCAAATCTAGCCCTGAGATCCGCTTTACCCAGTGTAACTCCCACAAGCACTTCCGGCACCTGCATTTCAATAATACCATACTCAGAAGACAGTTCAATATAATCAATCACTTTGTCAGAAACCAGATGGTGTGCCAGCCGGGCCCCCATATCCCGCTCCGGATAAACAACTCGGTCTGCACCCACCTTTTCCAGCACTTTACCGTGCAGGTCATTCATCGCTTTGGCAACAACAAATTTTACACCAAGCTCTTTCAACTGCACAGTGACCAGAATACTTGCCTGAAGATTACTGCCAATACCAACAATGACCACATCAAAGTTTCTGATGCCCAATGATTTGATGGTTTCAAAGTCGAGAGCATCCACCTGTATAGCATGAGTGACATCGTGCATGATGCTATCAACTTCATCTTTAGAGATATCAACAGCCAGCACCTCATAACCCATTCGATGCAGATGACGGGCAACACTACCCCCAAACCTGCCGATACCGATAACTGCAAACTGTTTTTTTTGCATCAATAAACCTCCTCATCCGATAATGATCCTTTCATCGGGATACTTGTAGCGCGCCGGTTGCTGGCGCTGCCAAAAAGCCAGCGCCACAGTGAGGGGCCCTAACCGCCCAGCATACATAGTAAAGATGATCAACACCTTGCCAAGTATGCTCAATTTAGGTGTAAGCCCCATAGTGAGCCCCACCGTACCGAATGCAGATGTAGCTTCAAAAAGAACAGCAAGTACGCTTGTTTGTTCAGTAACTGCTAGAATCAAGGTAACCATAACAACCAAAAAAGATGATAGCATCAGAACAGCTATTGCTTTAAAGATAATACTGATGGGAATAGACCTCTCAAAGGATTCGGCATCTGTTTTCCCCCGTACCGTCGACCTGGTAACTGCCAGAAGTGCCGCCAGTGTTGTTGTTTTAACACCTCCGCCGGTTCCTCCGGGTGATGCTCCAATAAACATTAGAATTATCATCAAAAACTG
>JBASML010000350.1:0-1661 GCA_049656845.1 Syntrophaceticus sp. | reverse complement strand
ATTCCACTGTGGCCATAAAAACTGCAGTTCAAGGCTGACAAGGGAGGTTCGCTGGCCAAATCCGGCGATATCCTGCAGCCCAAAGCCCCAGGTGGCTGTACGGGAGTTGCCTTGTTGAGCCTCTACCGCTGCCCCAAAATAATCCCCTAAAGTTACTGTGGAGAGGATATTGCTTCCTGGGGCGGCGAGATCAACGGTTTTAGCCCCGGTATTGGATGCCCAGCCGTGTGTCTCAAAATTGCATAATAAACCCCTGTTATCAACTGCGGTTACTGAGATCACATTTGGATAGTCGAATGCTGCAGGAAAGTACTGGTAGCCCACGGCTTTGGGGAGGGCGTCCAGATCCTGCCCCTCATTCCCTGCCGCTGCAACAAACAATGCTTTTGAGTCAAGAATGGCTTTGGCAAGTGGCTTCAATTCTGTTTTGTAAAATTGGGGGTCTTCTGCACGTGTAGGAAAGTAGTCGCCCCAGCTGGCGTTAATCACCTGTATCCCCTCTTGGCGTGCATAGTCCAATGCGATCATGGCATCGCTCAGCAAACCTACACCCTCATCGTTGATAAATTTGAGGCAGACGATTTTGGCATTGGGGGCGATACCGGCGATGCCGAAGTTGTTGTTTGTGCTTGCAGCAATAACACCTGCCACAGCGGTTCCATGGCCATCGGCAAAGGGATTGATGTTGTTGAAGACTTCATTATTATCATCGGCAAAATTCCAGCCGTAAATATCATCAACATAACCATTATCATCGTTGTCTATGCCGTCTCCTGGTATTTCTCCGGGATTTACCCAGATTTTATCGCGGAGATCCGGGTGGCTGATATCGATTCCTGTATCTAAAACCCCTACCAGCACCTCCTCAGATGAACTGACAGAATTCCAGGCGTCAAGCGCGTTGATATCAATATCTACAGTTCCTGGAACTAAGGAACGCGTATAAAAATCTACTATCTCCTGACCGGTGTTTGTCAGTGCCCACTGTCTGGAATAAAGGGTATCATTCGGATTACCTGCAGGTCGAAAACGGTAATTGGGGACTGCATACTCCACATCATTACATGCGCGGAGGTGAGTAATGATTTTGTTCATTGTTCCTTCGGTGATCTCCAGCAGTTCAGCACCGGTGCCTCCAATGTTTTTCAACTTTGATAGGCCTAAGTTATGTATATTGGCTTCTTTTTCTTGATTATTGCAGCCATCCTTGAATTTTACAATAACCTGATCTGGCTCATAATCTGTGTTGAAATCCTTTCCCTGCCACGGCATGTTTAAAGTTGGAGCAGAGTAAGCGCAGGTTGCAAAAAGCAGTGTAAAGGCCAGAACCAGAGCCAGCAGCCGAAAAAATCTTTTCATAATAATTCCCTCCATTGAAGAAGATATTACCGAACTATATAAATGTTGTGACTACGATCCCCCTTTTTAATATGGGTACATTTAGCGATCTTGGAATTAAACCAACATATATAAACAATTTTCAACAAATACAACAATATTCCTGCAGCATATTGGTTACAACGAACTTCAGACATCGATTTTGTGGAGATGGCAAGGTAGTTGACATATCTTACTCTATAATATAAATTAATAATGGACACGTTATAAGAATTATTCCTATCTAGGAGGCATAACCATGGTATTGGAAGAGCTTCTTGAGC
>JBASML010000349.1:0-6590 GCA_049656845.1 Syntrophaceticus sp. | reverse complement strand
GAGAAGGTGTTTTCAAGCAGGTTTTAAATTACCTTGAGGGTGACCCGGACGCCAACATACCCCGCCTAATCAAAACCTTTCAAAAAATTACCCCAATTGAACATCATAAGGAATTAGCAGGCAACCTGCTCAAAATGTATGAGGAAAACCCTTCTATCCGCAGATATTTCAATAGTATTTTTAATGAGATCGACCGCGGGGTACGTGATCGGCTGTTGTGCAATTTCGTCTTAAACACCTTGCTGTTGTCACCATCACGCCGCAAACAGATAGAAGAAGAAAAAGGAATCCATGTGCCGATTACTCTTTTAATTGACCCCACCAGTGCCTGCAATTTAAAATGCCCTGGCTGCTGGGCAGGAAAATATTCCAAGCATGACCAGCTAGAGCCTGAGCTTTTGGACCGGATTCTAGACGAAGCCAAGGAACTGGGTATTTTTGGGATTGTAATGTCGGGTGGTGAGCCATTCCTCTATCCCTACCTTCTTGATATGGCAGAAAAACACGACGAACAGGCATTTATGATTTACACAAATGCCACCAAGATCGATGATGAAGTAGCAGATCGGCTTCAGGCTGTTGGTAATATTTCACCCTGTGTCAGCATCGAGGGGTGGAGGGAAGAAACGGACGCACGCCGCGGGAAGGGCACCTATGACAAGGTAGTGGCAGCCATGGAGCGTATGCATGAAAGAGGTATCCTCTTTGGTGCTTCAATTACAGTAACTAGAAACAATTACAAAGAAGTTACCAGCGATGAATTTATTGATTTTCTCATAGATAAAGGTGTCCGGTATGTTTGGGCTTTCCACTACATACCCGTCGGCCGCACTCCAGACACCGATCTGATGATTTTGCCTGAACAGCGGGCTTATTTGTACGAACGCACTAAATACATACGAGATAACAAACTGATGACATATGTTGACTTCTGGAATGATGGCGAACTGACCAATGGATGCATAGCAGGCGGAGATAGCTTTTTCCATATTACAGCTAAAGGAGATGTAGAACCCTGCGTCTTTGTACACTTCGCAGTGGACAACATCCGGGATAAAAGCCTGACAGAAGTGCTGGGCAGCCCCTTCTTTAGAGAATATCAGAGACGCCAGCCCTTCTCAGATAACTACCTGCGCCCCTGCCCCATCATCGATGTGCCAGGCGAACTGCGCCAGATAATTAAAAACAACAACGCCCTTCCCACACACGAGGGCGCAGACAATATTTTGACAGGTGAAATAGCCGAATTCCTGGATAAACGTGCAGCAGATTGGGCAAAGATAGCCGACGAAATCTGGGAATCAAAAAACAGAGCATAGTTTAGGATAAGCAGGGATGTATTGAAAAAAATCAACAGAGGTATAGCTATAAAACTGATAATTGTTGCATTCCCTGGCAGGTTTCTATAATTGAAATGTCATACAAAATAATTCTATCAAAATTATCAAAGTTAAAATAGTCATAAAGTAATCATATAGTATATTGGAAATTCATCATGAATACATCAAGAATACTAACCATATGGGCACCATGGGCACCTTAATAATAAAAGGTGCCCATTATGATCAATAGACCAAAGACCAAAGGATATGGAATTAAAAAGCAATAATATATGGATACTGTTCAATCATAAAGGGGGCACCCGCCCCCTTTTATATTATAGTCTACACATCCTTATTTACATCGAATATTTCCGGATAAGTCAAATCCACTTTTAGTTCCCGAACATAGCAACCATCTTCTCTTTCCTCCATAATACTGGAGGAAATACCCACTTCCATCCCCGGTTTGCCCAGGGCGGTCACTTTGTTTACATGAAATTCAAGACAATCATAGTCCTTGCTGTAATAATAATCTTTGTACCCAATCTTATCAAAGACCTCCCGTGCATAGGGAATATCCTGACCAAATATTTTTGCCGTCTTGAGAAAGTAATCTTTTTGGGAAAAGTAAGCTCTATCAGGAATTTTTCCATTGGAATTCTGATGATAAATCTGCCCTGTATGTTTGTTTTCCAAAGAACAGTAATGGACTCCCATATTTAATTGCTCTTCCAGAGCAAATTCCAACAGATCCAAACAAACCATCTCGCTCTGGGCTATGGGAAGGCCTCCAGCATACCAATAATCATAAAGTACACGGTAGGGAGGATTTTTTATGTAAAAGCCTTTTTCTTTAAATATGTTCCCATTATGAAAAGGAAAACAGAATTCCAGCAAATTAATGGAAGAAACGCCGATATGGTCCAGCTGTACTAAAAGGTTTTTCATCGGTTCCAGGGTACCGGGCAACACCGGCATTTCCACCATCACCGAAGGAATGAATTCCCCGGCCAAATTTATTCTTTTCAATGTTTCCAGGTATCCTTCCTGGGGGTCTTCAAGACGGATGCTGAAACGAATTTCATCTAGACCAGCTCCCTGTAACTCCTGTAAAATGGTTTTATCCACCAAATCCCCATTTGTATAAAGTCTGGTATGGGCATCTGGAAAGTATTTGCGGGATTGCCGGAAAAAGTTGAGCACCTCATTTTTATGCACCAGGGGCTCACCGCCGGAGAGGGCAATATGGGACAACTCCCCTCCGGCAGCATGTATCTGCTCCAGCTCTTTAATACAATCCCTTTTATTCTTTAAAAAATATTCGTAAGCCTCCTGGTTGGGATTGAAACAGTAGTAGCAGTTCCTGGGACAATTTAACGAGATAAAAAAGGTAGCACTGCCTACTCCTTTTCGGCAAGCCCTGCAAGCAGGCGAGATCCTTTGCCAATAGATGCTTTTATCATCATTTTCCCCTTTGACTCCCATTGTCTTTAATCTCTGAATCTTCGCTTTTGCCTCCCGGGAAAAACTTCTGCTGTCAATATCCATACCTGTTTTCTCCACCTGCCGTAAAAAATCGTCGTAGATTTCCAGGTACATCCAGGCATAGGCAGAAAATTTAGGGTTTTTTATTAATGGCCATCTTTCCCGGGTTATCTCAATGATCATAGGGTAGCCTCCTTAAGGACCTCAACCTTACAGGTGCTGTAACAAAAAACAAATTACATACCACTTCAGGATTATTTACTTTTTAAGCACTGAAATAATTTCCTGCAATGTTTGTCTGTCTAATTTTAAAAACTCTCTCAAAATATGTGCCAAGTTTCCATACATACGAGTATTTCCACTTGCATCAAGTTTCTCAGCAAATAGTGGTACCCATCTCAGCAGATGATCATCTAGAAATGCTTTTTGATCTTCCAAAATCTCTAACATCTTGTCAATATCTGCCTGTTCTAAGGCATTTTGTGTTAGTTCACTTAAGTTGGCCATGAAATCCAACTCCAGAGCCAAATGGTCATCTGCTTCATGGGGATAGTTTTGGGGAATAACGCCATATTTAAGGTAACAACGGCGAACCGCCAATGTGCTTTCCTGAAATAGCAAGGGCTCCCTCGATACATAAACTGATTCCCAGGGAGGCGCAGGCAGTTTGGTTGGGCCAAGAAACAATCTAGTATACTCATCTGTTAAGTCATTCAGTGCCTCGTCTTTATTAGTTAAGTACCAATCTTCCATTTCTTTGAGTGCTGGTAAGTACTGCAGTATTGCCTGGCATTCCTTTGTTACAGGGATTTCTAATGCATCCAGAGTATGCTTACTAGTTATTGCATCAATTAATTTGGCAGACGGTTCCTCACCAAAAATATTTTGAAAGAGACGATATAAATAGGTTCGATTAGCTAGCAAAATGGCAATTTCGTTTTGTTTTTCCATATCACATTATCCTATCCCGGGCATTATGCCGGATGCATAGAATATATATCTACCAAAGGTCTGGCCAAGAATTAATACAACTGCTGCACTATAGACTATATTCACAGATTTTTTTGCAACTACAGGAGGCAGCATTAATGCTCCAGCACCACCAAGGACCAACAGCCAGCGGATAATCATGATCCCACCCATATCACTTAGAACTGCAGCCCCAACAGCAGAAGCCCCACTTTGTAAAGCTATACCCACGAGATAAGGAGTGGCTACAGCAACCTGTATAATGGCAGCAACAAGTATAGCAACCGCAAGTATCTGATTACTGGTTTCCGCTAACTCTTTTGCACTAAGAGCCCAGAATATGACACCACCCATGGTAATCGTCGCAGCAAAGAAGTCAACATACACATTGAGGCTATTCCAGGCCGGGATAACAGTAGAAGTATAGACACGGGCCATGGTAAACACAGCCAGTAAGCCAACTAAACTTCCAGCCCAGAGAAGAGCATTATTTACACTATTATTCAGAAGCTCAAATTTTTTAGAGATTACATAAATAACAGCTATGGCCGCGAATCCACCGGTAAATAGGATTTCCCTGCTTAGCCATGAGGTTCCTACTTTTAATATAGCATTATAGGCGATTAAAGGCTGCCCCAGCTTTGCCAAAGAAAACAAAAGACCTACAACTGCCAGGATAGCACTGGCATAAGCTGCTTTTGTAAAGTTTGCATCTTTGAATTTTTGCTGCATAAAAGTCATGCATAACATGACTCCAATTGATGCCTGCAAAAAAATTGAGAAAGCTATCAAAGAATACTCTACCATTTTTAAACCTCCTTCGCCCTAAAATCTTTTTGTTTTGCCGCTGTCTTTGGCTTAATTAATAAAGACGGCTTGGTTGTATTAGAGTCAGGCAAAATTGGTAAATCACTGGTTAGTTCTTCCCCTGCGTGTCTTTTTCTTAACTCATCCAAATCGCCCCATTCTATACACCGCATTATACAAGCATCAACACATACAGGATTTTTACCTTGATCAGTTAAATCTTTGCACATATCACACTTTCCAACCTTACCTATGCTTTCAATAAATTGCGGTACGCCATAGGGACAATTCCATACACAGTATTTGCAACCGATACAAAGATCCTTATTATGCTGCACACTTCCATCTTTAGCTATATGCATAGCACCAGTAGGACAACCTTTCACACATTTGGGATTAGCACAGTGATTACAAGTACCGGAAAAGTGGTAAACATCGGATCTAGGGAAAATACCTGTCTCAAAAGTACTTACCTTACGAAAGACAGCACCGACTTTTAAGTCATTCTTATCCTTACAAGCTATCTGGCATGTTTTACAGCCTATGCATGCTGTCATATCAAAATAAAAGCCTTTTTGTGCCATTTATGATCCCACCTCCCTAAAATATTATCCTTTGTGGCCACTTATAATCCGGTTCTAAGGGTTTACCAGCCCACTTTTCCACTTTAACATTACATGTGTTCCATGTTTCTTCTCCTTGTCCGCTTAGGTGATTACCATTGAGTACATTGGTGGCTCCAGCTTTACAAACCCCTGTTTCTTCATCAATCTCAGCCCAAGCACCTTGGCCTAATGTCACAACACCCGGCATCATACTTTCGGATAGGTGAACTGGGCGAATGACTGAGCCGTGACGACTGGTTATTTTGACTATATCTCCATGCTTAATTCCCAGTTCATCAGCATCCCGCGGATTCATAATAAACTCCTGTGGAAAGGCTTCTCGCAGCTGGGGTATATTATCGAATACAGAATGTGAACGCCTGGGGTAATGGATTGTGAATAATTGGAATGGGTATTCTCCCTTCACTCCATTTTCCCAGTCTTTAAATGTCTCCTCATAACCTTCCTCCGGGGGCTCATATTTTGGAATTGGTGCGATAGTTGTAAAACCGTAATCTTTAATTATATCTGACAAAGCCTGGCAGTGAATTTCGAGTTTTCCGCTGGAGGTTTTTAGAGGATTCGCCTCAGGGTCATCCCTGAATTCCTTCATTGCAACGTAAACCAGTTTATCCCCTTCAGACCTTGGAACCTGGTATACACCTTTTTCCTTGAATTCTTTTAGTGTAATTCTGCCAGTTTGCGGTTCGCCCTTTACTCCCCATTCATGAATATCCTGCCTGGTTATTGTTACAAGTTTCTCATAGCCTGACCCATCAGGCTTAATTACTTCTGCGCCAGCAATCTTATTAAATAACTGCTGTTTTCGTGAGAGGGGATATATTTTATCAGGATCTAGGCCTAACCGTTTAGCTAATTCTCGTTTCATCCACTGCTCATCCTTGGCTTCATACAATGGTTCAGTTACCTGGCTGTAATAAAAAAGTGCCTCATTATTGCCTTGATCTATATGTCCCTCTTTTTCCCACATCGTAGTTGCCGGCAAAACTATATCAGCATATTTTGAAAAGGTTGATAGAACAATATCATTTGTAACAACAAATTCAACTTTCCTGAATGCCTTAATCCCCTTATTAGTGCCTGAGAATTGGTTTAAAATGTTCCCACCACTACCTTCTCGGACACCCCATATCATTTGAATATTGCAGGGGATTTTGCCACGAACTCCAGCAGTATATTCTTCATTTAAAATTGCATCCCACGCTTCAGCATAGGCGGGGCCATACCAGTCTGTATCAGACGGAAATGCAAAGGCATACCCCCCATATGGACCTGCCTTTGGGAAAAGAGGATTAACAAAAGCCGGCAATCCATCCCCTCCAGCCTTGACCATAGGTTTTGTGCCACCGATTTGCCTACTATGGGCACTACACCAAACACC
>JBASML010000348.1:0-23926 GCA_049656845.1 Syntrophaceticus sp. | reverse complement strand
GGTCAACAGTACAATTGAGAGGGTTTGTAAAAGCGGGGGGTAGTATCATGGTAAAAGGGGGTGTTTTTGGTCACGGAAAGAGAGTTTGTGGATCCATTTATGCCAAGTTTTTTGAGAATGTCAATGTTGAGGCTGGACATACTGTGGTAGCCGGTGAGGCAATTATGCACAGTATTATTAAAGCAGGGCGTAAAATAACTGTCAAAGGACGTAAGGGCAAAATTATTGGTGGCTTGTGTTTTGCAGGTGAAGATATTGAAGGGAAAGTTATTGGTTCTCCTTTAGCAGTAAATACACAACTTGAAATCGGAGTAAGCTCTCAAGCAATAGCTGATCTAAAAGCTTTATCTTTAGATGAAATAGAAATTACAGAACAGCTACAGAAACTCAATGAAATGATTATGTTACTAAAAAGCGTTGAAGAGCCAAAGAAATATTTACAGGGAAGGGATCCAGCTAGCCTTATCACAACACAACAGAACCTTCTGGCAAAATTAGAAACAGTTAAAGAGAAAAAAAATGAGATTTTAGCCAGATTTCAATTGCTAGAACAAGGTAGAGTTAGGGTGCAAGAGTGCATCTATCCTGGTGCTGTGGTTACGTTCGGTAATTTGAGTTATTACATTCGGGAAGAAATGCAGCATATCTGTTTTTATAAAGAAGGGGACAATATTAAAACAGCACCTTACTAAAAGAGCCGGAGGAGCGCGGGAGGGTTATTAATGACTGTAAAAGCGCTTGATCTCCAGGTGATCCTTCCAAAAATTCAAGAGGTAGGAAAAATACAGCAGGTTCAGCAAAATAGCGAACAAGCTCAACAGCAAATTTTTGCCGCACAACTTTTAAGAGATGCAGAAATTGCCCAGCGATCTGTACAATACCTGCCTCAGACCAGGGATGGCAGGATCAGAGAGAGGGAAAGGGAAAAAGAATGGTCTGATAGTAGTTCACAAAAAGAATCAAGGCAGGAGACATTGCAAGATAGGGAGCAAAATCTGGATCGCGGCCACGGGAAAGCAAATTTTCCTCTGGGTCAATTTATTGATCTGAAAATTTAGCCAAGAGGTGTTATTTGTTAGAGATGGAACCTTTAGTTATTATTTTATCGCTGCTTACTATAAGTATCATCACCCTTGTTTTCGTAGTTGTTTGGCGAGATAGGCGTGATCTTAAACTACGACAGGTGACTGAGGAATTGGAGAAAGCGGAAGAGCTCCTTTTGGAAATGCGACAGTGCAAAAAGGAAATAGAGGAGATGTTAGCCACCGCAAAAAGGCAAACGGACCATGCGCTGTCGAGGGTTGATAATCAGATGAAACAGGTGCGGGATTCTGTTGCCAATATGGAAAAGAATTTGCGTTTATGTAATAAGGATCCTAAGGATCCTAAGGATTCTAAAGATCCAAAAGACTCAAAAGATTCTGAGCGAGCAAAAGAAAGGCAGCAGAAGTATTCAGGGAGAGGTAAATCTCGTAACCCCAATAAGAAGGGACAGATACCGCCGTCCAGTAGCGGTGAAAAGGGAGCTCCAAGGATCGATGATGGAGAAAAATATGCAAAAATGATGGAAATGGCGGATCAGGGTTTAAGTAATCAAGAAATTGCCAAAAGACTTAATTTGGGTCGAAAAGAAGTTGAATTGGTGCTGCAATTAAAAAGAAAAAATATTAGTTAGAAGAAACAGGCACCTTTCATGAGAAACGGAAGGTGCCTTTAATTTTCAAATCTGGCTGATTTGCGTTGCTTAAAGCTGGTTCTTTATGTTATACTATCGGTTGGTAAAAATACACGTTGCTTAGAGCTGAGTCGGGGGTCCTGCGGGTCCGTTCGGTGATGATGGCAACGGAGGAAAAACCACAAGGAGGAGTTATTATTATGGCAGTAGTAACAATGAAACAGTTGCTTGAGGCAGGGGTACATTTCGGACATCAGACAAGACGCTGGAATCCCAAAATGGCACCCTATATTTTTACGGAGCGCAATGGCATTTACATTATTGATTTGCAAAAAACTGTTAAAATGCTCGAGGATGCTTGTAATTTTATCAAAGAAGTGGTAGCTGATGGTAAAAGTGTACTGTTTGTTGGTACAAAAAAACAGGCCCAGGATTCCGTACGTGAAGAGGCGGAAAGGTGTGGCATGTTTTATGTAAATGTCAGATGGCTCGGGGGGATGCTCACAAATTTCCAGACTATTAGAAAACGGGTGGAGAGACTACAGGAACTAGATAAGATGGAAGAAACAGGTCATTTCGATTTACTCCCTAAAAAAGAAGTTATCAAACTGAAAGCTGAAAAGGAAAAGCTTTACCGATTTTTGAGAGGGATCAAAGACATGGATACTCTGCCTGGAGCAATCTTTATTGTTGATACCAGAAAAGAGCAGATTGCGGTGCGAGAAGCTCGCAAACTGGGGATACCAACAGTGGGTATTGTAGATACAAACTGCGATCCTGATGAAATTGATTATGTTATACCAGGCAATGATGATGCAATCAGGGCAGTTCGCTTACTTACCTCGAAGATAGCAGACGCTGTTTTAGAAGCAAAACAAGGTGAGCAAGTAGAGGCAGAACAAGATTAACACTCTCTGGACTAAATATATTGATTATGGTATGGGCTTGGGCTGATGGTTGTAAATTTCGCGGAGGTGATCCATTTGATTAAAGCTGAGCTCGTCAAAGAGTTGCGTGAAAAGACAGGTGCAGGGATTATGGATTGCAAAAAGGCACTTCAAGAATCCGATGGGGATATGAAAAAAGCTACTATCTATTTGCGGGAAAGAGGACTTGCTGCTGCAGCCAAAAAAGCTGGAAGGGCCACCAAAGAGGGAAGAATTGATGCCTATATTCATGCAGGAGGCAAACTTGGTGTATTGATTGAAGTTAACTGTGAAACAGATTTTGTTGCCAAGACTGAAGATTTTCAGCAGTTGTGCAGGGAGCTAGCTATGCAGGTAGCAGCTGCAAATCCTATCTATGTGGACCGTGCTGATGTACCTCAGGAGAAGATTGACACTGAAAAAAGCGTTTTAGAGACTCAGGCTAGGAATGAAGGTAAGCCTGAGAAAGTAATTGAAAAAATTGTTTCAGGAAGAATGGAGAAATATTATCAAGATATCTGTCTTCTGGAGCAGCCATATATTAGAGAACCGGAGAGGACTGTCAGAGATCTGGTTAATGAATATATTGCTAAATTGGGTGAAAATATCGTTGTCCGTCGCTTTTGCCGATTTCAGTTAGGTGAGGAATAGTAAAATATTTGTGCCAAAGAAAGGATTTTTGTAATCAACGTAGAATGATTTTGTGAGGACAGGAGGTTTTCCCGTGGTAAATCCTCAGTATAAGAGGGTAGTTCTTAAACTAAGTGGTGAGGCCCTGTCCGGGGAAAAGGGTTATGGGATCGACCATGATATTTTAAAGACGATCGCTCAAGAAGTTAAAGAGGTTCATGACAAAGGGGTCGAAGTTGCTATTGTAGTTGGAGGTGGCAACATCTGGCGAGGAATAGCAGGTAGTACTAAAGGAATGGATCGTGCTACAGCAGATTATATGGGGATGCTTGCTACTGTAATTAATTCTTTGGCCTTACAGGATGCCCTTGAAAAAGAGGGTGTTGTTACCCGGGTACAGACAGCTATTGAGATGCGGGAAGTTGCAGAACCATATATCCGGCGCAGGGCAATGCGCCATCTAGAAAAGGGACGTGTGGTGATTTTTGCAGGAGGTACAGGGAACCCCTATTTCTCTACAGATACTACAGCTGCACTTCGTGCCGCAGAAATAGAGGCAGAAGTTATTTTAATGGCTAAAAATGTCGATGCAGTATATGACTCTGATCCCAGAACTAACCCTGCGGCTCAAAAATTTGAAGAATTGAAGTATATTGATCTTTTGAAAAATGGTTTAGGGGTGATGGATTCTACTGCTGCTTCCCTATGCATGGATAATCAAATTCCGATTATTGTTTTCAGCATCAGGGAAAAAGGTAATGTGTTAAGAGCTGTAATGGGTGAAAAGATCGGTACTGTCGTAGGGAGGGAATAACGTGAAGGATGTATTAAAACAGACGGAAAGTAAAATGAAGAAAACTGTTGACCTTCTGGTAAAAGATTATGCGACATTGCGTGCAGGTAGGGCAACACCCGCTCTGCTGGAAAGGGTTTTTGCAGATTACTACGGTACACCAACACCTATTAACCAGATGGCAACAATTTCTGTGCCTGAATCCCGTCTCCTGGTAATCCAGCCCTGGGATAGAAATATGCTGCCACAGATAGAGAAGGCAATTTTAAAATCAGATCTAGGAATTACCCCAGTGAATGATGGTAATGTAATTAGGCTAGTCATCCCGACATTAACTGAGGAAAAACGAAAAGATCTGGTTAAGATTATTAATAAAAAAGCAGAAGAAGGGCGTATTGCTATCCGCAATCTGAGAAGGGAAGCTAATGATCAGGTTAAGGAAACTGAAAAAGAAGGAGATATTTCAGAGGATATGGCAAAACGTTGCCTTAATGATATACAAGATCTAACAGATAAATATATTAAAAAAATCGACCAGCTTGCTGAAGCTAAGGAAAAAGAAATACTGGAGATCTGAGGCGAAGGTAATGACAGAAAGTAAAAAACAGATCCCAGATGTTATCGGGTACACCTCAGAGGAGGGGTATCAGATACTGCAAAAGGGCGGGTATCATGTAGATTTCAAATATACCCATAATCATTCAGATAAACGCAGCAGAATCGTACGCCAAAAGATGTTGGAAAATGGAATTGTTGAACTAGTTATTAGCAACGAATACTACAATGACCCAGCTATTGAAAAAAAGGAGGTGAAAATGAGTGGCCTACAAGATTATTGCCGATAAGTGTGAGGCTTGTGGTACCTGTATGGATGAATGTCCGAATGATGCAATTTCCGAAAATGATGACGTCTATACAATCGATATGGATAAATGTGAAGACTGTGGAACATGTATAGATGTCTGCCCGAACGATGCAATTATAGAAGAATAAAAAAACAGTGTCTATTTCCCCCCTCTAGGAGGGGGTTTTTTCTAAGTTTCTAAGTTGGAAACAGAGGCGACCACGTTGATGAAGAATAACAACAAAGGTATTTTCTCCAAAAAAAATAAAGATGATTCAGGTAAATATTTGAATCGGTCATGTTTGCCGTGCCATGTTGCCATTATTATGGATGGAAACGGCCGCTGGGCCCAGGAAAAAGGCCTACCCAGAGCGATGGGACATCGTGCTGGTATGGAATCACTGCGGGCAGCAGTAGAGCTTTGTCTAGAATTAGGGATAAAAATACTTACTGTTTTTGCTTTTTCAACAGAGAATTGGAAAAGGCCCCAGGAAGAAGTCAATATTTTGATGGGTTTGTTGTACGAATATATCCAAAAGGAATTGGATGAGCTTCACAAAGAGCAGGTACAAATAAGGGCAATCGGTAGGCTTAGTGAACTTCCTATCCCTGCTCAGCGCGAAATTAAGCGTGCTCAAGAACTTACCTCAAACAACAAGAAGTTAATTTTAAATATAGCTTTAAACTATGGGGGTAGAACAGAGATTGTAGATGCAACCCGTAGGATCGCTCAGTTGGCTGTGGAAGGACAAATCCATCCGGAGGAAATCACTGAAGAGCTATTTCAAAAATACCTCTATACCAGTGATTTGCCTGATCCTGACCTGTTAATCAGACCAGCTGGAGAGCTGCGTATTAGCAATTATCTATTGTGGCAGATAGCATATACGGAGTTTTACAGTACCCGTGTCTATTGGCCGGATTTCCGGAAAGAGGAGTTTTTAAAGGCTTTGCTGTCATACCAAAATAGACAACGTCGTTTTGGAGGGCTTAAGTGATTTGATTTGGGAAAGAATAATAAGTGCTTTAATTGGTATACCTATCCTGATTTTATTTGTTTATATAGGCGGCATACCACTGGTCATCTTTGTTGTGCTTGTAGCTCTTGTCGGCTTATTTGAGTTACAGCGGATTTATCGCCGTATGCAGTTTAATGTTCCACAAACCCTGATTTACGGGAGTGCTTTTCTCTTTCCCCTATTGGCGTATTTTACACCAGATAGTAGAGAATGCTCCTATCTCTTTACTGGATTAATATTATTTTTTATAGTACACATGATGCTGTTGGTTTTTGCTTTCCCTAGATTAGGGATAGATGATCTTGCTTTATCATATCTAGGAAGTTGTTATATCAGTGTTTTACTGAGCCACTTGATATTGATCAGGAAGTTTACCCCCTATGGATGGCAATTACTGCTTTTGGTGTTCCTGCTTACTTGGGCATGTGATATTGGTGCTTATTTTATTGGCAGGCTTTTTGGACATCGAGCTCTGTATCCTACTTTGAGCCCGCATAAAACCCTGGAGGGTTCTATAGGAGGTATACTTTTTTGCCTAGGTACCGCAGCTTTATTCCAATTTTTTTGCCCCATTCTTACTTACCCAAAGGCATTGTTTTTCGGTATTATTATAGGAGTTGTTGTTCAGATAGGTGATCTTGCAGAATCAGCCTTAAAAAGGATGGGAAAAATCAAGGATTCAGGGAATCTAATACCTGGACACGGAGGTATTCTAGATCGATTTGACAGCCTTCTTTTTAGTGCGCCTATTGCATATTTTTTTATGAAGATGATTTTACCTTAGAAGGAGTGAGAACTTGTCTCCATCTCTAGAAAAAGCACTAATGGTTCTACTGAAAACCGTAATTATTTTACTGATAGGTGCTGGCATTTACTTTTTTGCGCGCTATTTTTGGCCGCTGTTGGCTACAATGATTGCTACTGGCATTAAAATTGCTCTCCCATTATTGATCGCTTATTTAGTAGCAGTTTTGCTCAATCCTATAATTGCCTTTTTCGAAAACAAACTGCGCCTTTCTAGAACACCGGGTACACTGATTGCTCTTATTATTTTTTTAGCTATAGTTGGTGGTATATTATATCTTTTATTTTCTAATTTAATTCGTGAAATGATTGATCTCTCGGTAACCCTGAGCACTCTATCCAATGAATGGAATCAGTGGAATATCAATACAGCTATGGAGAGGCTACAAGTATTCTTGGAAAGGCTCAATATACCATCAAATTTGGTACAAGAAATAAGGAAGGAATTCTGGCATAGCCTGGATTTTGTAAGAGATATTATTGCTGTTTTGTTAGCACAGTTTTTTAACTTTATCAAAGCTCTGCCCCAGTATTTTATCCTTCTGGTACTTACCTTAATTGCCAGTTTCTTTTTTGCTCGAGATTATCATAAAATTAAAACCAATGTTTCTGAGTTTGTTATGAAATGGATGCCTAAAAAGTGGGAAACAGGGACACGCAGGATTGGCCGTGGCTTACAGAAGGCATTGCATGGTTACATTAAAGCTATTTTGATATTGATCAGTATTACCGGTGTTCTGACCCTGATTGGCCTTTCCATTCTTGGAGTTAGATATGCTTACATCTTGGCAATTTTAATGGCCTTATTAGATTTATTGCCTGTTGTTGGACCTGGTACAGTATTTGTTCCCTGGGCTGTTTGGATGTTATTAACAGGAAGTCCTAGTTTCGGAATTGGGTTGCTCATCCTTTATGGTATAATCGTTATTGTTAGACAAATGTTAGAGCCAAAGGTGGTTGGTGAGAATATTGGCCTCCATCCACTAACAACTTTGGTATCACTCTATTTGGGCTATACACTGTTTGGTTTCTGGGGAATTATTTTGGGACCAGCTATTGTAATTATTTATAAAGCTTTTGCTGAAAATAACAAGGATGCATAACAAATGAAAAAGAATATTGTAATTTTAGGTTCTACTGGTTCTATCGGTAGACAAGCTCTAGAAGTAGCTTCATGGCATACCTCTGATTTAAGGGTGCTGGGGATTGCTGCCTGTCAAAATATCGATTTGCTAGAGGAACAGGCTAAAGCCTTTAAGGTTCCATATGTGGCTGTTGAGGATAAAGATGCAGCATTTGAATTAAAGCATAGACTGCGGGACTCGGGTATCCGCTGCCTTGTAGGTACTGATGGAATGCTAGAGCTTGTTCGGATCCCTGATGCAGATCTTGTTCTTGTTGCTGTTAGCGGACTGGGGGGGTTGCTTCCTACTATGGAGGCAATCTCTTATAAAAAACAGATTGCTTTAGCCAATAAAGAAACACTGGTGGCAGGTGGTAACCTAGTCATGGAGGCGGCCTTAAAAGAAGGGGTTAGGATCATACCTGTTGACAGCGAGCACTCAGCTATCTTTCAGTGCTTAGAAAAAATTTCAGATGTAGAAAAACTGATCATTACTGCCTCTGGTGGGCCTTTCCGGGGAATGCGATTTGATGACCTCAAAAAAATAACTCCAGAAATGGCTTTATGCCATCCCACCTGGCAGATGGGGAATAAGATTACCATCGATTCTGCTACTTTGATGAACAAGGGCTTAGAAATTATTGAAGCTAGGTGGTTGTTTGGAATCGACTATGACCGCATTGAAGCGGTGATTCATCCCCAGAGCATTATCCACAGCCTTGTGGCCTACAAAGATGGTGCTGTACTCGCCCAATTAGGCTGGCCGGATATGCGGGTTCCTATACAGTATGCCTTCTTTTATCCAGAACGTAAAGATAATGATCTTCCATCCCTAGACCTAGTTCAGGTGGGGCAGTTGACCTTTGAACTCCCAGATTTAGATTGCTTTCCTTGTTTGAGATTGGCGAGAGAAGCTGGTAAAATTGGAGGGACTATGACCACAGTGCTTAATGCTGCCAATGAAGTGGCAGTACAGGCGTTTCTCGGACATATGATTACCTTTACCGCAATACCTGAACTGATCAATGAAGTGATGAATTTACATAATCCGAAAACCGGGAAACTGGACTTGGATGATATTTTAGAAGCTGACAGTTGGGCCAGGGAATGTACCAGACAGTTACTAAATAGATGAACTAAGAGATGAGTGAAGTCATGTTTGCTTTTTATTGCGATAAATTGGGGGGTAAAAAATGATTATTCTTCTAGCGATCCTGGTTTTGGGTTTTCTTATTTTTGTCCATGAACTGGGACATTTTATGGTTGCCAAAATGGTGGGCATTCATGTACATGAGTTCAGTATCGGTTTTGGACCGAAACTTCTTGGTTTCCAAAAAAGTAAGGAGACAACTATGTACTCCCTAAGGGTACTCCCTTTAGGGGGCTTTGTTAGAATGGCCGGAATGGACCCTGAGGAGGAAGAGCATGATAATGGGTTTAATTCCAAACCACTGAAAAGCCGATTTGCAGTGATTTCTGCCGGTTCGATTATGAATTTTTTTGTTGCTATTTTGCTCTTTATCATAACTTTTGGCTTGATCGGGGTTCCTGCTGCTTCCAATACCAATGTAATTGGAGAAGTTCTGCCAGATAGCCCAGCAATGGTCGCGGGTCTAAAAGCCGGTGACAGGATCGTTTCAATCAACGAAACACCTACCCAGAACTGGGAAGAGGTAGCCGGTAGCATACGGGAAAGCGGGAAAAGTGATCTCAAGTTAGTTGTAAAACGCCAGGAGCAGATGCTTAGTTTTACAGTAACCCCCCGTTATGATCCTCAATTTGAGGTATACCAGATCGGTATCAGACAGCAGGTAATATGGCAAAAACAAGGTTTTATTACTGCAATAAAATTAGGATTAGATCAATCATTCCAATTTGCCAAGATGGTTTTAGTTGGGCTTGTTGGTCTGATTGGAGGTACCATTTCAACAAATGAGGTCGCTGGCCCTGTAGGCATTACAGTTGCTATCGGAGAAGCTGCTGCGGTAGGGCCTGGGTATTTAATGATTTTTACAGCTATTCTGGGTATCAACCTGGCCCTCATTAACCTGCTTCCTATTCCTGCACTTGATGGGAGCAAATTAATCTTTTTGCTGGTTGAGGGACTGAGAGGCAGACCTGTAGACCCTGAAAAAGAGAATTTTATCAACTTGATCGGTTTTGCCTTGCTCATGGTGCTCTTTGTGTTGATCACTTATAATGATATTGCCCGGATCATTACTGGGGGTTAGCAGCGATGACTTATCAACGCAAAAAAACAAGACAAATAAAAGTTGGTAATGTCCTGGTGGGTGGTGGAGCTCCTATTACAGTCCAGACAATGACTAAAACAGATACCAGGGATGCTGCTGCAACAATCTACCAGATCAAGGAACTGGAGCGCATTGGATGTGAGATTATTCGGGTGGCGGTGCCAGATCAAGAGGCAGCAGAGTCCTTGAGAAAAATAAAAAAAGAAATATCAATACCCCTTGTGGCAGATATCCATTTTGATTATCGTTTGGCGATGATGGCGATAGAAAGTGGTGTTGATGGTCTGAGGATTAACCCCGGCAACATCGGAGGGCCAAAACGAGTTCATGAGCTTGTTAGGGCTGCTGCTGAACAAAATCTCCCCATCCGTATCGGGGTAAATATGGGCTCTCTGCACCCGGATATTGCGGATAAGTATGGTAGAACAGCAAAAGGATTAGTAGAGAGCGCGCTTACTCATGTTTCTTTATTAGAGCGTGAAAACTATTATAATATTGTTATTTCTGTTAAAGCGATTTCTGTCCCGGTAACAATTGAGGCCTACCGGATGCTTTCTGAAAAGGTTGACTATCCTTTGCACCTGGGGGTAACAGAGGCAGGTGGAGCCTGGGTAGGAACAATTAAGTCAGCCATTGGCATAGGGAGTTTACTGGCTGAGGGAATTGGCGATACGATTAGGGTATCCTTAACAGAATATCCCCATGAAGAGGTACGGGTCGGCAAACAGATCCTTAAGTCTCTTGGTCTCAGGTCAGGAGGTATGGAACTTATATCTTGCCCAACCTGTGGGCGCTGCCAGATCGATCTCTTTAAGGTTTTAAATGAAGTAGAGAAACAACTTCCGGTTACAGATGAGGATCTTAAAGTGGCTATTATGGGGTGTATGGTGAATGGGCCCGGGGAAGCCAAGGATGCAGATATAGGTATTGCAGGAGGTAAAGGGTGTGGTATTCTATTTAAACATGGTAAATTAGTAAGAAAGATTCCTGAAGATGAGCTGTTGGAAACCCTGATTTCAGAGATCAAACAAATACTGGAGGAAAGGAAACAAGCAAGATGAGAGTAACACAAATGTTGATTCCTACCCTACGGGAAATCCCTGCAGAGGCAGATACAATTAGCCATCAACTTCTTTTGCGTTCTGGAATGGTGAGAAGGGTTGCTGCTGGTATCTATACACTTCTCCCTTTGGGAAACAGAGTTGTTAAAAAGATAGAAAAGATTATCAGGGAAGAGATGAATCGTGCTGGGGGGGTAGAACTGCAGCTTCCAATTATCCAACCTGCAGAGCTATGGCAACAGTCTGGCCGCTGGGATGTTTATGGGCCTGAGATGTATCGCTTGCAGGACCGCCATGGACGAGATTTCTGCCTGGGGCCTACTCATGAGGAACTGATTACCAGCTTGTTCAGTCAGGAGGTTAAATCATACCGCCAGCTACCACTGCTTCTTTATCAGATCCATAATAAATACCGGGATGAACGGAGGCCGCGCTTTGGATTGCTGCGGGGGCGGGAGTTTATTATGAAGGACCTGTATTCCTTTGACAAGGATGAAGAAGGCCTGGAAATAAGTTATCAGAAAATGTATGATGCTTATAACAAGGTGTTTAGCAGGTGCGGCCTGGATTTCAGGGCTGTGGAAGCCGATTCTGGGGCCATCGGAGGGGATGTTTCTCACGAATTCATGGTGATTGCTGATCAGGGAGAGGATAAAATAGCCTTTTGCTCTACATGTGATTATGCAGCAAATGTGGAAAAGACACCTTGTGGCTTTACTGGTATAAGAAGAATTACAGAGGAAGAAATGCCATTGGAATTAACAGCCACACCAGATGCGCGCACTGTTCAGGATGTGGCCTCCTATCTGCAATTAACTGCAGATAAGGTTTTAAAGTCACTATTTTACAATGTTGATGGAGAACTTGTAGTAGTTTTGGTGCGGGGAGACCGTTCGGTTAATGAAACCAAGGTGCTTAATTATTTAGGGGCAAAGATGTTGGATATTGCTGATTCCGAAGAAATGCTGAATAATTTCGGAATTCCTATGGGATTTGCTGGTCCTGTGGGTTTGCGGGAAAAAACGAGTGTTACGATTCTTGGAGATTTAGAAGTCAAATATTTGTATAATGCTGTTGCTGGGGCTAATAAACCTGGGTATCATTATCTCAATGTCAACCCAGGGCGTGATTATCAGGTGGATCATTATGGTGATTTTCGTGTTGCTGAAGAGGGGGACCCCTGTCCACGCTGTAGAGCACCCTTACAGATGCAGCATGGCATTGAAGTAGGGCATATTTTTAAATTAGGCACCAAGTACAGTGAAGTAATGGGGGCTACGATACTTGATGAAAAAGGAAAAGAAACCCCTGTAATTATGGGTTGTTATGGGATAGGAGTTACCAGGACCATGGCTGCAGCTGTGGAACAAAGTTATGATCAGGATGGTATTATTTGGCCAGTAGCTATTTCTCCTTTTGATGTGGTTATTATGGCAGTCAATCAGCGTGATGAACTGCAGGCTAGGTTTGCGCTGGAAATATATAATCAACTTCAGACAGCAGGAATTGATGTACTCTATGATGACCGGGAGGAAAGACCAGGTGTTAAGTTTAAGGATGCAGATCTGATCGGCTATCCGGCACGGGTGGTCATCGGCAAGAAAGCGATTACAGATGGGTTTGTAGAAATCAAATGGCGGGCTACTGGAGAGATGTGCCTTCAGAAGAAGGAGAATGTAGTGAGCTATCTCCAGAAAACTCTAGCAGCAATGAATTATGGTCAATAGACTAATTAGTAATTGCTAAAACCAAAAACATTGCAGGACAAGGTAGCTTTTGTTATAATAAAGTATATATTGCGGGTAACAAAGCCGCTTGAAGAAAGCGAGTTTTGTTCAGGAGGTTAGCAAGAGTGGGTTATTGCCCACTCTTTCATATTATTTTAAGACTGCCATTGAGAACGGAGGTAAATCCTTGGAAAAACAGACAGTGAGTGCACGGGTCGAGGAAATAATTGCTCCCTTTATATTACAGAAAGATCTGGAGTTAGTAGATATAGAATATAAAAAAGAGAGAAACAACTGGTATCTGCGCATTTTTATAGATAAACCGGGAGGAGTGAAACTTGAGGACTGTGAAATGGTGAGCAGTTTTGCTAGTACTGAGTTGGAGGCATTAGATATCATTCCTCACCAGTATTTTTTAGAGGTTTCTTCCCCAGGGGTAGAGCGACCATTAAAGAAACCAGAGGATTTCGTGCGTTTTCGCGGTTCCACAATAAAATTACGTACAACCAGTAAAATTGAAGGGAGCAGGAATTTTCAAGGGGTACTTACGAATTATGTAGATGATTTGGTGGTTTTAGAAACCACAGATGGACGTCTCATTAAAATACCATATCATCTAATAGGACAGGCAAGATTAAAAATCTATTAATCATTTTGTTATTTATGGGGAGGTGAACAAAAATGAATATTGAATTTATTAACGCTTTAAAGGATATCGAAAAAGAAAAGGGAATCAGCAGTGAGGTTCTCCTGCAGGCAATTGAGCATGCCCTGCAAACAGCATATAGAAAAAATTTTGGTTCTTCTCAGAATGCACGCATAGAGATAGCAAGAGAAACAGGGGAAATCAGGGTTTTCTCCAAGAAGATAGCCGTTCATGAAGTAACTGATCCTACCCTAGAGATCTCGTTAGAGGATGCAACAGAGATTGATCCAGAGGTCAAAGAGGGCGAAATAGTAGAGATAGAGGTAACCCCGAAGAACTTCGGGCGTATAGCTGCACAGGCAGCAAAACAGGTTGTTGTTCAGCAGATTCGCGAAGCTGAACGCGGCTTGATTTATGAAGAGTTTTTAAGCCGTGAAGGTGATATTGTTACCGGGATCGTTAGGCGACAGGAAGGGAAAAATGTTTACATTGATTTAGGGCGAACCGAAGCTGTACTTTTACCATCTGAACAAATAGTATTTGAAAAGTATAACCATGGAGACAGGATTAAGACATATATAACTGAAGTAAAAAAAACCACCAAGGGCCCACAGATCTTGGTTTCCCGGACCCACCCTGGTTTGTTAAAAAGGCTCTTTGAATTAGAGGTACCAGAAATATTTGAGGGAATTGTCGAAATAAAGGCTGTTGCCCGGGAGCCGGGAATGCGCTCCAAGATAGCTGTTCATTCTAAAAACGAGAATGTGGACTCCATTGGGGCATGTGTGGGTCCCAAAGGTATGCGGGTCCAGGCGATTGTTCAGGAGCTTAAAGGGGAAAAAATTGATATTGTGAAATGGGACAATGATGTGAAAGTATTTATCGCTAATTCCTTAAGCCCGGCAAAAGTTGTTTCAGTGAAGATCGATGAGGATGAAAAGGCTGCCCAAGTGATTGTTCCAGATCATCAACTATCCTTGGCCATCGGTAAGGAAGGGCAAAATGCCAGACTGGCTGCTCGTTTGACTGGATGGAAAATTGATATTAAAAGTGAATCTCAATGTAATTTAGCTGAGGAACAGTCTCCTGATCAGGTTGATGGATCTGAGGAACAAGAGGTGAATTCTTGATGCCTAGAGTAAAAAGAATTCCCCAGCGAGTCTGCGTTGGCTGTGGGCAAACCAAGATGAAAAAAGAGTTAATCCGTATTGTAAGGACTCCGGATTATCAAATAAAGATCGATACCACTGGCAAAATGTCAGGGCGGGGTGCTTATATCTGCCGCAGGATGGAGTGTTTATCTGCTGCTCTAGCCGGAAAAAAGCTGGAGCGGGCGCTGCGAATAGAATTACCTCAGGATATCATTGTAGCTTTGGAGAAAGCGATCTCAGGTGAAACCTATTGAGTGTTATTGCTTTGTTAGGATTTGCAAAAAAGTCTAATCAACTAGTTTGTGGAATAACCAACTGCCTTAATTCTATACGTAAAAAAAAGGCAAAGTTAGTGATTATCACTGAAGATGCAGGAGTGAACCGCAAAAAGGTTGTTAGGGAGTGCCAGTCCCTGGAGATTCCTTTTCAAGAGTTCGGTAGAAAGGACCAATTATATAAACATTTAGGTATTCCGGCATGTTATTGGTCAGTCCTCTCTCAGAAGATAGCAGAAGATCTTATTCGAGAAATTAGGAAAGAGAAGGTGCTGGATAAACAAAACGGGGGTGATTGAATGGCAAAAATCAGGATTCATGAATTGGCTAGAGAGCTAAAAATGAACAGTAAAGACCTGGTGGCCCAACTACATCAGATGGGCTACTCAGTTAAAAACCATATGAGTACAATCGAAGAAAAAGAAGCTGATAAAATTAGAAAAAAGTTAAGAATCGAAATTAGCGAAGATAAAAAAGAAACAGCAAACACAACTCCTCGCAAATCCACCAGGAAACCTGAAGACAAAGAAAAGGATTTTCGGAAACGAGCTCAAGTGCGCAAAGAAGAACTGCGCCAGAAAAAAAAGCAAGACCAGAGGAGGATCATGGCAAAAGTACAAACCAATTTTCGTAGCCGCAGTAAAAAGAAACGCAAGGATAATCGTTCAGCTACAGTGGACCAGGAACCGAAAAAGATCATCATTGAGGATAAAATTACAGTACAGGAATTGGCCAATTGCCTGCATATTAATGGGAATGAGGTTATCAAAAAGCTGATCGAGTTAGGGGTAATGGCTTCATTAAATCAGGTAATTGATAGTGAAACAGCAACACTGGTAGCATCTGAATTTGGTGTTGATGTCGAGGTTCAGGATGAAGTTGTGGAATTAGAAGATGTGCTATGTGATGAACCGGATCAGCCGGAAAATCTAGAACCGAGACCACCTGTGATCACAGTAATGGGACATGTTGACCATGGAAAAACCTCTTTACTCGATTATATTCGACATACAGATGTTACGGCAACTGAAGCTGGGGGTATTACACAGCATATTGGTGCTTATCAGATCGAAGTTAAGGGCAAAAAGATAACTTTTTTGGATACTCCTGGCCATGAAGCATTTACGACCATGCGGGCCCGGGGAGCCCAAGCAACAGATATTGCAGTGCTCGTTGTGGCAGCAGATGATGGAGTAATGCCTCAGACTGTCGAGGCCATCAACCACGCCAAAGCTGCCAATGTGCCAATAGTGGTGGCTATTAATAAAATTGATAAACCTGGAGCAAATCCAGATCTTATAAAACAACAGCTTACAGAATATGGCCTTGTTCCCGAAGAATGGGGTGGGAACACCATCTGTGTTCCGGTTTCAGCAAAAAAGGGAACAGGAATTGATCAGCTGCTAGAGATGCTTCTACTGGTTGCTGAGATGGAAGAATTGAAAGCAAATCCTAAAAGTTTGGCTAGAGGTACAGTGATTGAAGCAGAACTGGATAAAGGAAGGGGCCCTGTGGCTACAGTTCTGATTCAAAATGGTACACTGCACATAGGAGACCAAATTTTAGTGGGTACTTCTTCGGGCAAAGTAAGGGCAATGTTTGATTTCAAAGGCCGTCGGATCAGTAAAGCTTTACCCGGGACACCGGTAGAGATACTTGGGTTGTCAGATGTGCCCGCTGCTGGTGATTTACTCTATGCAGTTCCTGAAGAAAAGTTAGCTCGCCAAATTGCTGAGAAACGTTCTGAGAAAAAGCGGCAGATTGAAAATGTTGTTCCTGAAAAGGTAACACTAGAGGAGCTTTTTAATCAAATCAAAGAAGGTAAGGTCAAGGAGCTCAACCTTGTGGTCAAGGCTGATGTAAGGGGATCAGTAGAGGCATTAATTCAGGCTTTGGAAAAGATGGGTGATCAGGAAGTAAGGATTAACATCATTCATTCCGGGGTTGGCGCCATAACGGAAACTGATGTTATGCTGGCCAGTGCCTCCAATGCCCTGGTTATCGGGTTCAATGTCAGGCCCGATGTAAATGCTAAAAAAGCAGCAGAATTTCATAAAGTAGAAATTAGGCTCTACCGAGTCATTTATGAAGCTCTTGATGATATTAAGGCAGCTCTAGAGGGTATGTTAGAACCCATTTACAAAGAGGAATTTGTGGGCAGGGCGGAAATACGTAATGTTTTCCATATCCCGAAAGTGGGAGTGGTTGCTGGGTGCTATGTTCTCGAGGGAAAGGCGGTTAGAAATAGCCGTGTCCGTGTTGTCCGTGATGGAGTGGTAATCTATGAAGGAATTATAGATTCCTTGAAAAGGTTCAAAGACGATGTTCGGGAAGTAGCACAAGGGCACGAGTGTGGAATAGGTCTTGATAAATTCCAGGATATGAAGGTCGGGGATATTTTGGAAATCTATGATATAGAAGAGATCAAAAGAGAGTTAAAGTCTTAAGAGGTGATCGGAATTGAGTTACCGTGCCAACCGCTTGGCCGGTGAAATCAAACGCGTTGTAACAGAACTACTACAGACTGGGTTGAAAGACCCTCGCATCCACCGGCTGACAAGTGTAATAGCTGTTGAGGTTTCCAAAGATTGTCGTTATGCAAAAATTTATGTAAGTGTGCTGGGATCAGAGGAAGAACAGTTAAAAACCCTTGAGGGGCTTCAGAGTGCCAGCGGATTCATCAGATCAGAGTTAGGAAAACAGATCCGTTTGCGTTACCATCCTGAGATTTTATTTGTTTTAGATGATTCAATTGAACACAGTATGAAGATCAATGAGATGCTACGGAAACTTAAATCAGATAAAAGACTGGAGGACTGATGAATACGATAGAAGAAGCAGTTAATTCTTTGATGAGGTATGATAATTTTGTTTTGACAACCCATTTAAATCCTGATGGTGATGCCTTGGGTTCTTTGTTGGGACTTGGTTTGGCATTGTTAAATACAGGTAAAAATGTGGTAATGATCATGCCTCATCCGGTACCGGGTACCTTTCAATTTTTGCCTGGGGTACAGCAGGTACAACAAACAGTGGATTGTTTGGAGAGGTTTGATGTGGGCATTGCCCTTGACTGCGCTGATTTTAACCGGATAGGGGAGGAAACCCGAGATCAGTTGAGGAAAACCAAAACCCTCATTAATATAGATCATCATGTAAGTAATCAGCACTTCGGTGACATAAATATTGTGGATCCACAGGCTGCGGCAACCGGAGAAATAATATGTGATATTCTATTAGAAACAAAAATACCTATTACATCAGATGTTGCTACAAACCTTTATACAGCCTTAGTTACTGATACTGGTTCTTTCCAACATCATAATACCACTGCGAAATGTTTCCGAACAGCTGCTTTTTTACTTGAATGTGGGGCTTTACATAGGGTTGTCCAGCAAAACCTTTATGAACAAAGATCCCTGGAGAGTTTGCGTTTGCTGGCTAGGGGATTGGATTCTCTATCTCTTAATGAAAACGCTACTATTGCCTGGATGACCATTTGCCGGGATTCTTTTTTGGCAAGTGGTGCTTCTGTAGATGACTGTGATGGAATGATCGATTATGTCAAATCTTTGAAAGGTGTAGAGGTGGGGATCCTTTTTAAAGAAGTTAATTCTGACGAAATTAAGGTCAGCTTTCGTTCCAAAAACTACCTGGATGTCAATCAGTTGGCAGCTTATTTCGGAGGAGGCGGACATGAAAGGGCTGCAGGATGCTCGATAAAAGGCAAAATTGAAGATGTTAAACCCCTTGTAATCCGTAAAACAGAAGAACAAATGGCTGCCGAAAATTATGGGGGTCTAGGAAGATGAACGGGCTAATCAATATCCTTAAACCTTCGGGTTTAACCTCTCACGATGTTGTAGCAGTTTTGCGGCGGATGTTTAATATTAAAAGAATAGGCCATACTGGAACATTAGACCCTGGGGCAGCAGGTGTACTTCCTGTCTGTGTGGGACAGGGTACCCGAGTGGTCGAATATCTGATTAATAAGCCGAAAAAGTACCGGGCTGAATTCACCTTTGGCATCAAAACAGATACTTATGACGCTGGAGGTAATGTACTGGAGAGAAACCCCAATGCCAGATTAGATCACTCTTTGATAAACGAGGTGTTGCAGGATTTTAAGGGCGAAATAAAACAGGTACCTCCAATGGTTTCTGCGGTTCATTATCAGGGAAAAAGATTATATCAGTTTGCACGTGAGGGTAAAGAAATTGAACGCAAACCAAGGCGTGTTCATATCTATGATATCAAGATTCTACGGCTAGAAAGGGATCTATCATATCCGCGCCTATTATGTGATATTGAGTGCTCGAAAGGAACCTATGTGCGCAGCATCTGTGCACAGGTTGGTGAAAGATTAGGATGTGGTGCTTACCTGTCTTATCTTATACGCACTGCTAATGGCCCATTTTTTTTAGAGAACACCTTTACTCTTGAAGAGCTACAAGAAATGTGGATGCAGGAAGATTTATCGTTTTTGCTGCCTATTGATTTTGCTCTAGGGGATATACCAGCTTTAACTGTTAAAGAAAAAGCGGTACCGCATATTTTAAATGGTCAATCCCTGGCTCCTTCTGGTATCTTGGATGGGATAGGTAATAACAATATGCCTAAGTTAGTGCGACTTTATTCACCAGATGGAAAGCTTTTATCCTTAGGTAACTACTGTACCACAGATGAAGGGGATTGGTATTACAAACCTAAGAAGGTATTTCGCCAACTTTAACAAATAATAAATGCTTTAACAAATTAGAAGAAGAGGGTAAGTTTGATGATAGTACTTGGAAATAGGGAGAAAATATCAGCTCATGATAGACAATTAGTTGTTGCACTGGGAAATTTTGATGGAGTGCATCGCGGCCATCAGTTATTGCTTCAAAGAATGACAACATATGCACACAATAATTCTGCTCTTTCATCTGTTTTCCTTTTTCATCCCCATCCTCAGCAAGTATTAAATCCTAAAGGGAGTCCTAAGCTTCTATTGGATACCAACACAAAAATCGAACTATTGAAACAACAGGGAGCTGAGGTTATCTTTATAGTTCCTTTTAATTTAAAATATGCCTCTTTGGCACCAGAAGATTTTGTAGAGAAGATACTGGTGGGTGAACTGCGGGTTTCTGGGGTATTTGTTGGTTATGATTATCGTTTTGGATGTGGAGCTCAAGGAACACCAGAGCTGCTTAAGGAGCTTGGGGAGCAAAAGGGCTTTCAGGTAGAAGTAATTCCCCCTGTTATCTACCAGGGGTTACCCATAAGCAGCACCCTTGTTCGTAAAGCTCTATTAGCAGGAGATATCCTCCAGGCAAAAGATTTGTTAGGCTACTGGCCTACTCTGAAGGGAGAAATTATTGCTGGAGATCAGCGAGGGAGAAAATTGGGTTTTCCCACAGCAAATGTTAAACTGCCTGATGATCTCCTGATTCCTCAAAATGGGGTTTATGCAGGGGAGGCATTGGTAGAGGGAGAGCGTTATTTGACGGTTATAAACATCGGGGTACATCCGACCTTTGGTTCCAGCCCTCTACAATTAATAGAAGCACATCTGCTGGATTTTCAAGGAGTTGTTTATCATAAAAATATTGAGATCAAACTCATTAAAAAGCTGCGGGAAGAACGTAAGTTTCAGAGCTCACAGGATTTAATTAATCAAATTAGGAAAGACATCGAAACAGCAGGCAAGATTTATGAAGATTTAGGATGTAAAGAGCTTTATAAAGCAAGTTCTGGCTTAAACCGAAAGATTTACAATGAGGATAAACTATGGTAAGATCAAAAAAATACATGCGGGTGCAACAGCGTAAAAAGGAGGAAATGATACTTGGGACTTCCGGTGATCCACGAGTATCATCATAACCTGAAGAAGGTAGTTCAGCAAATATCGCAGATCTGTCTCAGCGAAGAATTTATTACTTTATCAAAAGAATTGGAAGAGCTCTATGCCAAAACTCAGGATGAACGGGCTGCCATAATTGCTTTTCAAGATGCTCTGTATGCCTTGATCGCCCAGGAGGAGATTGAATTGCGTAACAATTGCGCAACTTAGGTACTGGATAGACATCTATGTCAGTGACGCCACCAGTGTGAAAACAGGAAACTGAAGTCAGAAATGTTGCAGAACAAGTGTAAGGCAATTCTTTCTGATATTCGACTTATGGCATCAGATCTCTGTTTTCAAGTAGGGAGTACGGGTAAAGATGAAGGTTATTATTACAGAACATGCTAAAAAAAGATTAAATAACCTTCGCCAGGACAAAATAACTATTGATGATATTGTAGTTGCAGCTAAAGAAATACCGGCACATGTCCCAAGCACAGCTAGATTCCGCGGATTTGTTGCCAGATCAGGCAGGGTGTTTGATCTGGTTGTTAAAGATATCTCTGCGGGACGGCTGGTTATAACAATAATTGGCATAAAATAGCTAAAAACAAGGAGGTTAAACAGTGGCTTTTAATTCAGCGGTAAAGAAAGAAATTATTGAAAAATATCAGATCCATGAGCGAGACACAGGTTCCCCAGAAGTACAGATTGCTCTGCTGACAGAACGTATCAACTACCTAACTGAGCACCTCAAGGTGCATAAAAAAGACCATCATTCTCGCAGAGGGCTATTAAAGATGGTCGGTCAAAGGCGTGGTTTTCTTAATTACCTGCGAGAAAATGACCCTTCTCGTTACCGGTATATTGTAGAAAAACTAGGGCTGCGGCGTTAAGAGAGTATTATACTTCACTGGGGGAGAGCGGTTAACCGCTCTTTCTGATTGTTATTTTGCTTTGAGGAGGTTCATAATGTCTGATATATACCAGATGATGCTTGGTGATAGGCCTTTAATCCTTGAATTTGATAAGGTTGCCAAACAGTCTAATGGAGCTGTTTTGATACAGTATGGTGATACTGTGGTTTTGGTCACTGCTAATATTTCTAAAGAACCCAGGGAAGGGATCGATTTTTTCCCTCTTCTAGTTGATTATGAGGAGCGTCTCTATGCTGTAGGAAAAATTCCAGGTGGTTTTATTAAAAGAGAAGGCAGACCTACAGAAAAAGCAATACTAGCAGCAAGACTAATCGATAGGGCTATCCGACCACTTTTTCCACGAGGTTTTCGCAATGATGTTCAGGTAGTTGCCACTATTCTTTCTGTTGACCAGGACTGCTCTCCTAATATCACATCTATGATTGGCGCATCAGCAGCACTTTCAGTTTCAGATATCCCCTTTGCAGGTCCTATTGCTGGGGTTATTGTTGGGCGCATAGATGGGGAGTATATCCTTAACCCGACAGTAGAGCAGGAAAAAAAGAGTGATATGCACCTGATTGTTGCTGGTACAGAGAAGGCAGTTTTGATGGTTGAGGCAGGTGCTGAGGAAATAGATGAAGAAACAATGATCAAAGGGATTGATTTTGGGCATCAAGGGATCAAGCAAATTGTCAAGTTTCAAAAAGAAATTGTAGAGAAAATTGGTAAAGAAAAATTAACTGTTCCCTTATTTGAGCCAGATCCTCAGCTGGAAGCTGATGTGCGTGCTTATGCCCAAGATAAGATTGCTGTTGCTGTCAAAAACCCGGATAAACTGGCTAGAGAGAATGATCTAGAAGAACTGGAAAAGGAAACCATTGAGCACTTTGCGGAAGAATACCCGGAACAGGAGAAAGCTGTTCAAGAGGTATTCTCAACTGTTCTCAAAGAGATTGTGAGAGGAATGATTCTTGAGGATGGAACACGTCCTGATGGGAGAGGCCTTGATGATATTCGAAAGATCAGCTGTGAGGTAGGTATTCTACCGCGTGCCCATGGGAGCGGTCTTTTTACTAGGGGTCAAACCCAGGTGATGACTGTGGCAACATTAGGCACAGTCCGTGAGGAACAGATTCTAGATGATTTGGGTTTGGAAGAATCCAAGCGCTACCTGCATCACTACAATTTCCCGCCCTATTGTGTTGGTGAAACAAGACCCATGAGGGGACCAGGACGCAGGGAGATTGGGCATGGGGCATTGGCAGAAAGGGCATTGCTTCCTGTACTACCAGATGAAGACCAGTTTCCTTATACCATCAGACTTGTTTCTGAAGTACTGGAATCAAATGGGTCCTCATCTATGGCTAGTGTCTGTGGAAGTACACTGGCTTTGATGGATGCTGGTGTTCCTATCTCTGCTCCTGTTGCAGGTATAGCTATGGGTCTGGTTATCGGTGAAAATAGATTTGCGGTCTTAAGCGATATCCAGGGTATGGAGGATGCCCTGGGCGATATGGATTTTAAGGTTGCTGGAACAGCCAAGGGCATTACAGCCTTGCAATTGGATATTAAAGTCCAAGGCCTTACTACAGAGGTTTTAAGACAGGCTCTTTCTCAAGCGAGAGAGGGCAGGATGTTTATTTTGGGAAAAATGGCTGAGGTAATTGAGAAACCACGACCTGAATTGTCACCTCATGCACCACGCATTATCACAATGACCATCGATACAGAAAAAATACGTGATGTTATCGGTCCTCAGGGCAAAGTTATCAGAAAAATCATAGAAGAGACCGGGACACAGATCGATATTGAGGATGATGGGCGTGTCTTTATCTCAGCTATGAGCGAAGAAGAAGGGAAAAATGCAGTACAAATAATCGAAAGCCTAACCCAGGATGTCGAGGTTGGTAAAATTTATTTAGGTAAAGTGGTCAGGTTGATGGACTTCGGAGCCTTTGTGGAAATTATTCCAGGTGTTATGGGGAGCTCAGGTAAGGAGGGGCTGGTGCATATTTCCCAGCTAGATGAACGAAGGGTCAATCGGGTAAGAGATGTTGTCAAAGAAGGAGACGAAATTATCGTTAAGGTAACAGACATTGATAAACAGGGACGTGTTAATCTATCTCGCAAAGAGGCCATTAGAGCTCTAAGGCAAAAAACGGAAAAATAAATATAACTTTTAGCAAATATCTTCCTCTCTCCCAGAATACAATTAAATTCAGGGGGTGTGGAAGTGTTTGTTTTTTTCTGGAG
>JBASML010000347.1:0-8643 GCA_049656845.1 Syntrophaceticus sp. | reverse complement strand
AAACCGAGAATAACCCCTATTTGGAAGGATTTTTTGAAGAAGTCCGTATCTTTTTTCCGTAAAAGGTGATAGGCACTGACTCCGAGGACAAAAAATGCGCCGGTACAAAAGCCGCCCAGCACAACGTGAGGGAATTGGTGCCAAAGGTAGGAGTTGGTTAATAGTCCGCCGAAGTTGGCCAATTCTACTTTGGTTTCTGTAAGAACATAACTAACCGGGTTTTGCATAAAAGAGTTGGCAGTTAGAATCCATAAAGCAGAGAGGTTGCTGGCAATGGCTACTAACCAAATACTCAGCAGGTGAATATTTTTAGAAACCTTATCCCAACCGAAGTACCAAACACCTAAAAAAACAGATTCCAGGAAAAAGGCAAGTAGGGCTTCAATGGCAAGGGGAACGCCAACGATGTCGCCGATGAAACGAGAATATCCAGACCAGTTCATTCCAAACTGAAAGACCAGCACGATTCCCGTAACTACACCCACAGCAAAATTAATTAAGAAAAGATTGCCCCAGAACTTGGTCATTTTTTTATAGGTCTCATTACCGGTTCTGACATAGATGGTTTGCATAACAGCTACAATCAGTGATAATCCCAAGGTGAGAGGAACAAAGAGAAAATGGTAAGCGGATGTTAGACCGAATTGCCATCGAGCAAGTAACAACTCATTCATAAGGTAACCCCCTTTCCTTATTTAACAGGATGGATATAATGACATGTGCTGCCCTCCTTTACATAATTTTGGCAGATAGACATCTTTCATCCTATCCCGCTTTTTGAGCGGGCACAACAGTGCCTGCCAAGGATTACATGGCGTATTACCTGATAAGAACAGCCAGCGGCGTGTGTTAATTGCATCAAATTGGGCAATTCTGATCTCTACTATAGGAGTATTGTGTAGGAGTATCTATAGGAGTATCTGTATGAGTATTGTGTAGGAGTATAAGTTTAGCTAATTTATAACACTATTCAGTAACAGCTGTCAAGACCATCACCGGCCCATCACTGGGACGGTTCTGGTGATGGGGCGAATCGTCCCACTGATGGGGCCTCTGGTTAGATTGACCCACCTGACCCGGTTTGGAGCAGAACGCGGTCGCTGTTCAGGCTGGTGCCGCTGTTCTTTTCGAAGAGGTTCATCAGATCCAGGACATTCATGCGCTTTCGCTCCAGCCCTCGAATATCCAGCACAATCTGCCCTTCATGCATCATTATTGTCCGTGTTCCGGCATACAGGGCCTGTTCCAGGTTGTGGGTGACCATGATGGCAGTCAGCTGCTGTTCATCGACGATCCTGCAAGTGAGACCCATGACTATGTCAGCGGTACGGGGATCCAGTGATGCAATATGCTCATCGAGCAGGAGCAGTTTCGGTTTTCTTAGGGTCGCCATCAGGAGAGTCAAGGCCTGCCGCTGCCCGCCGGAGAGAAGGCCGACCTTGGTGGTAAGGCGATCTTCGAGGCCTAATCCTAGTGTGGCCAGCTGTTCGCGGAAAAAGGAGCGTTCCTGGAAACGAATCGCCTTCCTGAGTCTTCGGTGCTGGCCGCGTTTCCACGCCATCACCAGGTTTTCTTCAACGGTCATATGGGGTGCGGTGCCTGTCAGAGGGTTCTGAAAGACACGGCCGATCCAGGCTGCTCGCTGGTGTTCGGAAAGATGTGTGATCTCTCTGCCGTCCAGCATGATTCTCCCGCAGTCTGGAAGGTAGACACCGGCGATAGCATTTAACAGGGTGGATTTACCTGCTCCATTGCTTCCGACCAGTGTGACGAATTCCCCGCTGTTCAGTGAAAGAGAAACCTGGTCAAGGGCTACCTTTTCATTAACTGTATTCTTGTCAAACGCTTTACAGATATTTGTCAACTCAAGCATCGAGGGTCATTCCTTTCCGGTTGTTTTTTCCTTTTTCCAGCCAGCCTTTTACCTGTGGTGAAGCCAGGGCTACCACCACGATCAATGCTGTCAGCAGCTTAAAAACTGTTGGCGCCAGACCCAACCCCAGCTCCAGTGCCAGCACTGCCCTGTAAAGTAGTGAGCCGCACACCACAGCAATTATGTGCTGCAGCAGTGTGCGTTTGCCAAAGATGGCTTCCCCGATAATTACCGATGCCAGGCCGGCGACAATCATCCCGATTCCCATTCCTGCATCGGCAAACTGCTGGCTCTGCGCCACCAGTGCTCCGGAGCAGGCAACCATTCCATTGGAAATGGCCAGGCCCAGGAGTTTCATATAGTTGGTATTGACACCCTGAGCCCGGGTCATTTGTTCATTATCACCTGTCGCCTGGAGAACCAGGCCGATCTCTGTCTTTAAAAACAGGTACAGCCCTACAACTGTCAGCACCACGATAATGAGCCCTAGCAGAGATGCTCCATAAATACTGTCCGGGGGCAGCCAAGAATTAAATCTGGTGATTACTGTGTCTGCCCCAAGAAGAGGCACATTGGCCCGCCCTAAAATGCGTAAATTAACTGAGTAAAGGCCAGTCATAGTCAGAATTCCTGAAAGCAGGGGGGTTATTTTGAAGACTGTATGCAACAGCCCGGTGACTGCTCCTGCCAGGAGTCCACCGCAAATGGCTGCCACTGTAGCCAGCCAGGGATTTCCTCCAGCGAAAATAATGCTAGCTGCAATAGCCCCTCCCATTGTGAAACTTCCGTCAACTGTTAAATCTGCATAATCCAGTACGCGGAAGGTGAGGTATACACCAAGCACCATCAAAGCGAATAGCAGTCCTTGTTCCAGTGTGCCTGCCAGTACATAAAGCAATTTCTCCACTCCGATCTTGAATCATTATTGTGTCTGCTGTCAGATAGCGTTACAGCCGCAGCTTGTTATTCAATAACTCTTGAGCTCTTGCTCTCTGGCGCGGACTGTGGTGACAGGGTTAACTGTGCCGCAGCCTGTTATTCGATAATTCTTGCTGCCTGAGCTTTTATATCTTCCGGTATGGTGACTTTCATTGCCTTGGCTGCTTTCATGTTCAGCACCAAATCCATATCCTTCTGCCCTTCGACAGGCATCTCCTGTGGTTTTTCTCCCTTGAGAACCCTGAGGGCCATCTCCGCGGTCTGCTTGCCGAGCTTGTAGTAGTCAATGCCGATGGTAGCCAGGGCGCCGCGGTCAACCATGGCTGCTTCCCCTACAACAACAGGGATGGCGTTGGCTTCTGCAACCTTGATGATTGATTCTACAGATGATGAGACCGTATTATCTGTCGGAATATAGAAGGCATCAGCTCTTCCCACCAGTGACTGTGCTGCCTGCATTACCTCACTGGTATTGGAAACAGTGGCTTCGACAACATTCAGTCCCGCTTTGGAAGCGGTATCTTTCACCATATCGACCTGTACAACAGAGTTGACCTCGCCGGCATTGTAGATAACCCCAATTCTCTTCGTCTGGGGAGCCAGTTTTTGCAGCAGTTCCACTTGCTCCTTAACAGGGTTCATGTCATTGGTGCCTGTTACATTGGTGCCTGGTTTTTCGTTGGACTGTACCAGTTTGGCTGCTACCGGGTCGGTTACCGCGGTGATCAGAATCGGAATCTTTGTTGTCTCTGCTGCTACAGCCTGGGCGGAATCGGTGGCGATTGCCAGAATCAAGTCACAATTACCGGTCACCAACTTTTTGGCGATGGTTTTCAGTGCGGTCTGGTCACCCTGGGCGTTTCCGTCGTCAACGATTAAATTCTTCCCTTCCACATAACCGTTTTCTTCCAGGGTGTCCAGGAAACCCTGGCGGGCGGCATCCAGGGCAGGGTGTTCCGCAACCTGGATAATACCCAATTTAACCTTCTTCTCTGTGTCCTGTTGCCCGTCACTGCTGGAGCTCCCCCCACATCCGGTGGCAACAGTCAGCAGCAAAACAAGCATCATTCCCCATGCCAGTAACTTCCTCAAGGTTTTCCCTCCTAAATTTGATTGTAAATTGGATTGCAGGAATATAGTCGGATTTTGGTAGTTATTGTCTGATTGTCCTGAGCCTGGTGGGATATGAGCCGGTATAGTGGGTTGCACCAGCGTTTCTGGACAGTCGATTGTCAGTCAATTATCAGCCAATAGAGCAGCCCTGGTTAGTTAATAATTAGTTAATAAAGAGTTAATAAAGAGTCAATGGCGGCTTTCTCATATGCCGTTTTTTGTCACTGCAGCCGCAGCCGCTTTTGTGATGCCCACCAGTGTGATGCCTACCAGTGTGATTGGTACTCATCAGTGTGATGCCCACCAGGTTAATGACTTTGCCGTATTAGCCGTTTTTGCACTGCGTTAGGCTGATATAGGTAATGAGCAGTCAATGAAGTACTCAATGAAACAGTCTGCGAGATAAAAAAAGGCACTCTTAGCCGGAGTGCCTTTTTTAGCAATATTCAAGACGCTCCTACCATCCGGCCGTACTACCATGAGCGGAGATTATCTTCCTGCCGTCCTTCTATTCTACTTTATTATTTTAACAACAAGTTAGTGCACCGTCAATCCCCCGAATCCTCAGGAATCCTGCGGGGCCAGGCTTGCTTTGTTGTTTTTAGCTCTTGGTGAGAGATAAGGTTTGCGGGTACCCCTTATAGATAATTCATCTCCAGGCTTATCACTAGCCTTCCAATAGTTAAAATCTTAAGATTTCTTCGGCGATTTTGGTATGAAAAAGGGACACTGATATTATAGTTTATGGTATAGTGTTAAAGGAGGACAACCTGTTATAAAAAGAAAGGAAGAGGTTAGATGTCATTTAAATTAGTTAATGATTTTCCAAATGAAATTTTAAATGAAAAAGAAGAGCCTTTTATATCATTATACCAGCCCACACATCGATATACTCTTGAAACCAAACAGGATATTATCAGGTTCAAAAATCTGATTAGGCGAATAGAGGATTCTTTAAAGGAAAAATATCCCAAGAAAGAGATAGGCCGAATAATGGAGCCTTTCTATGACTTAGCAGAGGACATACCGTTTTGGAATCGAACATTGGACGGGTTAGCTATATTAGCAACAAGTGACCGTGGTGTGATGTATAAACTGCAAAGAACGGTAAAAGAATTGGCGGTAGTTGCAGACAGTTTTCATATCAAGCCGTTAATTAGAATTTTCCAATCTGCGGATCGTTATCAGCTTTTAGGGCTGAATCGACGTGAATTTGCCCTTTATGAAGGAAACAGATATGGGTTTGAGGAGATAGAAATGGAGCCAGGAACTCCCCGAACCATAGAGGATATTTTAGGTATGAAAATTTCAGAGAAAGATTTTAGTGCTGGTGTCTTTTCAAGCGATGGGAGAGCTCATAGCTATGGCGAAAGAAAGGAAATAATAGACAAGTATACTGAAAAGTTTTTTAGGTATGTGGATCAATTTGTCTGGGAAAATTATTCACGGCCGTCGGGTCTGCCTCTTATGTTAGTAGCGCTGCCAGAGTATCATTCAATTTTCCAAAATATCAGCCGCAATTCTTATCTGATGAAGGACGGGATTAAAGTTGCGTTTAATGCCGTTTCCATGGAAGAGTTAAAGGAGACTGTTTGGGAAAAAATAGAGCCCCTGTATTTGGATAAGACAAAGAAACTCGTCGATAGATTTGAAACAGCAAGGGCTAAGTTTTTAGCTTCTGATGATTTGGCACAAATTGCAAGGGCAGCTTGGGAGAATAGGGTGGCTACACTTCTTGTTGAATCAGATAGAATTATTCCGGGAAAGGTAGATTTAACAACTGGTGAACTAATAGAAGGAGATTTGGAGCATCCGGAGTTTGATGATTTATTAGACGATTTAGCTGAAATTGTGTTTAAAAGGAAAGGTGAAGTGGTTGTTCTGCCTCAGGAAAGAATGCCTACTACAACAGGAGCAGCAGCCATATATAGGTATTGAGAACACAAGAGAACACAGAGGGACAGTCCCCTTGTGTTCTTGGGGGCAAATCTCGCATAACACAGAGGGACAGTCCCCTTGTGTTCTTCTTGTGTTCTTTTCGCCGAATACCAGCAAATTGTGCCAAATTGTGCGGCGTGAGGATTTAAATAAAAAAGAATGTTCATAACCAGCCAGGCTCCCATCATCAGGGGGGCATCAAGTGACATGAGGATTTAGATAAAAAAGAACCCCGTGGACGAAATCCATGGGGTTCATTATGTTATGCTCTATAATGCCAATTATCAAAATCCCAGCTATCTCCAATCATCCCCAATCGATTCCAGTTCTTCCCAGGTGACTGTCACCAGTAAAAACTTCCCAGCCCCAGGCCTGTCACCGGCCGGCTTTTTTGTGTTGGCCAGATATGTAATACTGTTTTTCTCCCAGGTGATGGAGCAGCTTGGCCTCTTCATGCCAATGAGAGGATGCAAACAGCTCTTCCTCTGCAGAGGCGGCCAAAACCTCTCCCACGAAAAAGGCATGATCTCCGATTTTATAGTGCTCCACAACTCCACATTCAAGGTGTCCCAAGCACTCTTTGATTAAAGGTGCCTGCACTTTTTGAGCTGTTACAGGTGTAAGGCCTGCCTCCTTGAACTTGTCGACTGTTCTGCCAGAAATTCTTCCGCATCGATCAACTTGTTCCAGCAGATCGGCTCCCGGAATGTTCAGCACGAACTCCATGCTTTTGTTGATCAGTTCACAAGTAAAATGCGGTAGAGCAACGGCAATCCCTATCCGGGGAGGCCGGCCGGAAAGCGGGGTTTGCCAGGCTAGTGTCATAATATTGCTCCTCTCCTGGTAAGCAGAAGTCACTAATAGAACACATCCGGTATTTAACAGCCGGTGCGCCTTTTCCAAAGGCACTTCTTTTTTCATTTTAAATCACTCCAATTAATTATTTACTTAAATTTACCATTTGCTGCTGTAGCCTTGCTGTAGCCTTATAGATAAAAATATTTGTATAATGCCAATTATCAAAAAAATAATATGCAGTACATTAATCGTAAATAACATGTAGCATTGTATGACAATCCACAGACAGAGGATTATTCCAAAGCTCCCACTGATGTAGGGTTGATATTTATGATTATTTTTTGCGGTAATAAATGCGACTATATTACCAAGCCCTAGCACAACGAATAAAAAAATACCTGGTATCAAAAAGTCTGTAAAAGGGCCATATTTCAATGCTTCTGAAGCCTTTATGCCGACTGCGCTTCCAGAAGGGCTCAATATTCCTGCCATGCCCCCAAATAATGCCCCAATACCGACAAGAATATGGATTATCCCCAAAATGTTTCGTTTTATGGAACTCTCCTCTTTCAGTTTTAATTATTTATCTTCCATCAAATCATACCTTAGTTATTGTGTTCTTTGCAAATTAAAACGGGACAGGTTTGAATTAGTCCTTTATTCCCAGCCATTCCCAGGTGACTGTCACCAGTGAAAATATGGGTATAAATCGAAACCAGCTCGTTTTTGATACCATAATAACCAGAAACATCCGATGGTCTAGTCAGCCCTTACGACCAAATTCCTGTTGTTTTTAGGGATATGGAAACACAATTGCCCGTTATTTTATTGTTTTCTCGCTATTTTAGTAATGCCCTCCACTTCTGGCCGCTGAACTGGTAATTTGAGGAGTTGTCACACAGTCTGACGTCCCCGTGATGGTCTCATTCCAACTCTATTATCCATCCATCCTGCCCATTCATTATCTTTTTCGCATTTTCTTCTCCAAATTCTCTGATTAATGCGTCCATCAACTCTTTATTTGCTTGCTCCATCATTTTTCTTATTTCCTCTTCCATCAGCTTATTTATTTCATCTTCACTTGGTAAAGGTGTTATTTCCCTTGCTTTAATTTCTTCTTCACTTTCCACACCTATGAATAATTGCGTAAACATTATCTTGTATGGCCCGCCGTGGACAGCACCCACGCCGATATGTGTGTAGTTGGGGCTCAAAATATTAGCGCGGTGCCCGGGGGAGTTCATTAAGCCATTATGTGCTACTTCTACCGAATAAGCACCGGCAAGGTTTTCACCTGCATATCTGTAAGATATACCAGCAATGCTTATCATGCGAGAAGGCGGCCCATAAGTGGGAGAGATATGGTCAAAATATTCGTAGTCGATCATGTCCTGGCTCTTTAAGCGTGCAAGGTACACTAATCTGTTGTCTATTGCTAATGGCTTTAGGCCGGCTTTTTGGCGCTCTTGGTTTACTAAATTGATCATTTTTAGTTCTTCGGCTGTGGGTGTAACGGGTTTTATTTGAATTGTTGACACCATTTTTGGCGCTGGCTTGGTTTTAGATTGTGTTTGAGGTTGTGGTTGGGGTTGCGGTTCCAGTTGAAGTTGAGGCTGCTGTGGTTGTTGATTTTCTGATTCAGAGGCAGGGTCTGATTCTCCAGTCAGCGGGGGGGGCTTGGCCGTAAATGGAACATCAAAGTTGTATACCGTCCCTAAGACGAAGAAAGCTAATAAAGCCAGTAAAACTATCGTTAAAAAAATAGATAAGTATTGAAACTTTTTGTTCATCAAGTCCAGGCATCAGGAACCCCGGCAATTTACTCCAGGGATGATGCCATCCGTTCCTCCTTTCTTAAAGTAATTCTCATATGCCTTTGAACTTTGATGTGTTAAAAATTGCTGCAGTTCTGGTGCCTTTAAAAACGAACATACTAGGGATAATACTATGTTACTAATTTAGCAGATCTTACAATATAGATC
>JBASML010000346.1:0-4131 GCA_049656845.1 Syntrophaceticus sp. | reverse complement strand
GCTGAGGGGTATCTGCTCCTTGAAGAGGTCAAGAAGTCTGGTTTCAAGGTCATCGTTTTCAGCGGTGGGGAGCCGCTCTTGCGCCCGGATCTTTGTGATTTGATTGCCAGGGCAAAATCCTTGGGACTGCGGCCTGTACTGGGTACCAATGGGACACTTCTCACAGAGGAGAAGGTACAGCAGCTCAAGGAAGCAGGAGCAGCCGCGGTAGGGATTAGTGTTGACAGTATCGATCCTGAGATGCATGATCACTTTCGTGGTGTTAAGGGTGCCTGGGATGCAACACGTCAAGGGATTACTAACTGCCGTGAGGGTGGACTTCCTTTTCAGATCCATACCACTGTCTTCCCCTGGAATTATTCAGAGATCGAAAATATAACAGATTTCGCCATCCAGACAGGAGCCCGTGGCCATCATATTTTCTTTTTTGTCCCAACTGGGAGAGGTAAAAAAAATATCGAAGAAACGATAACACCGGAACAGATGGAAGGCCTGCTGGAACGCCTGATTTCCCTACAAGAGCAATTGCCCTTGGAGATCAAACCCACCTGTGCTCCGCAGTTCATGAGAATTGCTCGTCAGCTGAAAGTGCCTAATCGTTTCAGCAGAGGCTGTTTGGCAGGTATTTCCTACTGTATTATTGGTCCCCAGGGTGAGGTTTATCCCTGCCCTTATATGGATCTGGAAATCGGCAGTGTTCGGGAAACCCCCTTTTCTGAAATTTGGAGTAAGCACCCGGTTTTGTTGGAACTACGCACACAGAAATATGAAGGGTTTTGCGGTATCTGTAAGTACCGGAGCACCTGTGGCGGCTGCCGTGCACGGGCATATGCCAGCAGCCAGGGTAATTACATGGCAGGGGATCCCAGCTGCCTCTATGGTTCCCAGGAGGAGGAGAAAATGTATCCTCTAGCAGTAGAACTGCTCCTTCGCCTGCAGGATGGACTGCCTGTTGTAAGTAGACCCTATGCTGTTATGGCTGAGGAACTGGGTGTTTCCGAACAGCAGGTTTTAAGAACACTGCGCTGGTTGAAGGCGAGTGGCCTTATTAGACGCCTGGGGGGAATCCTCGATTCTCGACGGCTCGGTTATGCCAGTACACTGTGTGCAGCCAGGGTTTCCCAAGAGAACATACAAAGAGTGGTAGAAATTATTAATTCATACAATGGAGTTACCCATAACTATTTGAGGGAACACTACTATAACCTTTGGTTTACGGTAACTGCTCCTTCTCCAGAGGAACTAGAACAATTAGTGGCGGAGATCCGGGAACGTACTGGGCTCAAAGAATTACACAGCCTTCCCTCCCGAGATCTTTTTAAAATTGCTGTTAAATTTTCCAGAGAGGAGTTGAGCGATGTATTCCATAAAAGAAGAAGCTGTACTGAAAGCTTTACAGGGTGATCTTCCTCTGGACAGCAGGCCATTTAATTCTATTGCTCAGCAAATCGGTCTGCAAGAGGAAGAAGTGATTTCCATAATCAACTCTTTCCTGAAAAAAGGTGTGATCAGGAGGGTGGGAGCTGTTCTGGGACATCGTGCCCTGGGTTTTACAGCTAATGCCATGATTCTGTGGGCTGTGCCTTGTGATCAAGTTCAGAAGATGGGAAGGAAATTGAGCTCTTTCCCAGAAGTAACCCATTGTTATCACCGGCAGGTGCCAGCAGAGTGGGATTATAATATTTTCACGATGGTGCATGCTCCGTCAAGAGAAATGTGTATGGAAAAAATTAAAGATATAGCTCGGGAGACGGGACTTAACGATTACCAGGTACTCTTTAGTACTATAGAATTTAAAAAAACCAGTGTGACCTATGATTTATAAAGCTCTTTAATAGGAGGTATTCATCCATATGATCCAGACTAATAACTCAAAACTTTTATTTAAAAAAGCCTGCCAATACATGCCTGGGGGTGTCAATAGCCCGGTCAGGGCCTTCAAGGCCGTAGGAGGAGATCCTATATTTTTTTCCCGGGGCAGAGGTTCTCATATATATGATGTGGATGGGAATGAGTATATAGATTATGTCTGCTCTTGGGGACCCCTGATTTTGGGTCATCTTCATCCTGATATCGTAACTTCTCTTCGGGTGGTTCTGGAAGAAGGAACGAGTTTCGGTGCACCAACAGAACGAGAAATAACACTCACATCTCTGATCGTTAATGCCCTTCCCTCTGTAGAGAAGGTGCGCCTGGTTAACTCCGGTACTGAGGCTACCATGAGTGCTGTTCGTGTGGCACGGGCTTTTACAGGGCGTAAAAAAATTATCAAGTTTGCAGGATGCTATCATGGACATGCTGATGGTTTTTTGGTACAGGCAGGTTCAGGTGCCCTTACCTTAGGAGTGCCTTCTAGCCCTGGAGTGCCAGAGGAGATCGGGAGCCTGACCATGGTTTTACCTTATAATGATGTGTCTGCTGTACGCAGAGCATTTCAAAAGGATGGGGACAAGATCGCTGCGGTTATTGTGGAGCCTGTTGCTGCCAACATGGGAGTGGTGCCACCACAGCCAGGATTTTTGGAAACGCTGCGGGAAGTGACCGCAAAGGCATCGAGCCTCCTGATTTTTGATGAGGTGATTACCGGTTTTCGCCTGGCGTACAACGGTGCCCAGGGCTTTTTTGGGATTGAACCTGATCTGACCTGCCTTGGTAAAATTATTGGGGGCGGGTTACCTGTGGGAGCTTACGGAGGCAGGAAAGAGATCATGGACGTTGTGGCACCAGAGGGTCCTGTATACCAGGCAGGTACACTTTCCGGCAATCCACTTGCTGTTCAAGCAGGAATAACTACTCTGGAGTACCTTGCTGCGGGTGAGCAAAGCCTCTACAAAGAGCTTGAAGAAAAGGCTATCTACCTGGAGAGAGGGCTGCTGGAGGCAGCACAGGATGCCGGTGTTCCTCTGCAGGTAAACAGAGTAGGGTCGCTGCTTTCTCTGTTTTTTACCAATTCTAGTGTCACCAATCTAGAGGAAACATTGAGTGCTGACCAGGAACTTTATAAAACATTTTTTGCAAAGATGTTGGCAGAGGGAATTTACCTTCCTCCTTCCCAATTTGAGGCACTTTTTCTTTCTACAGCTCATAGTGAAGATGACATTAAGCGTACTATTAATGCTGCCGGCAAAATATTTAGTGAGCAATTTAAAGGATAAAAGATGGAATTCGAACAATTTATTAAGGCAATCGAAGAATAAGAGAAATCGAATTGACAAAATACAATTTTCATGCTGCCCTACTGATGTGTTCTATTTACGGGCAGTAACAAATATTAAAGGCCTCCCAAGTATGGAGGCCATAGATCTTTTTTTATAGAAACTATCCTAAATTTGATTTACACTTTTTCTTGATAAGTAGGCTTTTGTTTCCTGAACTCCGAACAACAGTGCCTGGTTATGATCTTCCATATAAATGTCGATGCGGTTTCCCTTGATTGCTCCACCAGTATCTTCTGCAGTAAATATACCCAGCCCTTCCAGATAAACTTCACTGCCCATAGGAATCACATGGGGGTCAACTGCAATTGTATGCTTTTCTTTGGCCTGGGTACCACTGCTTGTAATCCCATCACTTTTACCGCAGCAGATTGGGCAGGAGCAGTAGGCTGTAACTGTAACCGTTAGGACTGTTTCCGGTTGGTTCTTTTCAACCCAGGCGAATGCATCTGCCTCACCTGCAGCGAACTCCGAAGGCGGTGTTGATGACCATACCGCCGATGGGAAAGCTCAAACCAAGAAGAGTGCTAAAATAATTGTCTGTTTGAGTTTTTTCATAATGGTAAGATAAACCTCCTTACTGACAACCTTATTTGTTAATAAAGTATGCGCAGAGAAAGTCCAAATTATCATACCAATTAATATTCATTTTTCATATTTTTTCATTATTTTTAACGACTTCAACCGTACATTACTAAATATAAATACAGAAAAGATGGGTTAACGCTGCTTTTGAGCTAAAAATAAGCATTCTTGTATTACTCTATCCAATCATTAACAGTACCTATATTTTTGCCTATGGTATGGTAATCTCAATGTCTAAATACTTCTGTCAATAGTCTTTGAAAATGTCACCTAAATAGCATAGGTTTTATTCAGTGAAAATGTCACCTTTACTCTTAATTTTTGACAAGGC
>JBASML010000345.1:0-1979 GCA_049656845.1 Syntrophaceticus sp. | reverse complement strand
CATCTTTTTGTACCCCTACTGCTTTTCTAGCCGATTTTCCTAATTCAGCAAAGGTCACCTCTATAACAGCTAGCTTGCCATCCGGCGTTCTCACGGTCAAATCTGCGATACCTTTTCCGGCAATCTTGCGAACGCTGATAATATGGTAGCCGATCTCTTGTAATTTTAAACCCGCAATAATCTCTCTAATAAGCACATTGAGCATAGGCGAATTACCCCTGGCATCACATAAGCTCCACAGAGTTTTTTTGAGTCTCAGACGAGTAGTAGCAAATTCCTCATTGATTACCTCATTTCCCACTTCATCAAAGGGAATAGGAAATTGTACAATAACTTTACCACCCCTTGTTGCCATTGCCAAAGTTTTCATGATTAAAGCAAAGCGATTTCGGCTGGCAATAGGGCTGATTACTGCCAGGGTACATCCAGGTTTTAAATTCAGTTTCTCCTGGACATCTTCAGCAAGCTCACCGCAAGAAAGATAGCGGTTTTGAGACCTGGCAACAACAGCCTCAGTAATACAAATGATGTCTCCGTCCTCGACTATTTCTTTGACGGCATCTGTTGTAATAAAAGTAATATCATCATAAGGAACAATAAGCCCTATTTTCAATCCTATTGCTGCCACACCAGAGTTTACAGGCAAAACTAATTTCTCCATTTACTTCATCCTTTCGTGGAATGACCACAATCCTGATTTGGATGCCCATATAGGGCAAAACCCCTTGGTCAACCGATTTTATTATAATAGTCATTCCACCTAATGGCAAGTCCCCATGTTTCCGGTTCTTCCGGCAACATTCCAAACAATTCATTACCTGCACGACTGGCTATGGGTTAAATAATTACACTGTAATTATTCTCATACTTAACCTAGATATTAAAATCTAATTAAACAGCATAACAACCCCCAGCACCAAACAGGTCACTCCCTCCAGAACAAGCAAATTGGCCACACTCACCTTGCTCCCTAAACGGGGGCCGAAAAAAGAGACATTCAAGGGGATATCATCACACCAAAAACTGAGAAAGTAGTGCAAGGCTGAGGCAAAAAGCAGAGCAGCAATACCCTGTACCGGAGTAACAATACCCACCTGTAAAAATGGCCCCAGTGTGCCGATAGCAGCAATAGTGCTGAACATTCCGGTAGTAATCACAATCAGTACTGGAGCCGGCAGGCCAAACTTTCGCAAAGCCGGATCCACCAGGGCAAGATACTGTTGAACAACCTCAGTATGCATCAGGGTGATGACAAGAAAGGTTACAGGAACAAAAACAGCTATCAATCTCCCAAAAGTGGGAAGGGAGCTTTTTGCTGCATCAATGGCCTTATTCCACAATGGGGCAGGGCTTGGCTGGGGAAGTTGTTCAAACGAATCTTGTTCATTTTGAGGGGGGAGAAACAGCATCCCCAGCAAAAGACCCACAAGCCCAACGACAGCAAATACACCAAAGTAAATAAACAGATAAATTAATCCCAGACGTATCCCCAATGACCCCAAAACCACAGGAGCAATATAGAAGACCGTGTAGAACAACCCCTTTGGTATATTAGAAACCAAAAAGGAAATCACCACTTCTCTCATATTTACTAGATCATTATTTTTTAATTCTGCAAGCATGGAGTAAGCAGCAACATTGTTTACCAGGCACAGTGTAAGAGGTATATCCACCCCTGCAGGCAGGTTGCCGAGGCGCGCCAAAGGACGCATAACCTTTCCCAAGTGTTGCATCATCGTTGTATTCAGGAAAAGGTTCCCCAGAAAACACCCCAGAAACATCAAGGGAAGGACGCTCTTCCAAAGATTCAGGAGAACAGGCATGGTTTCAAGAATTGCACTCATTGATCATCTCTCCAAATAAAAAACCATGAAAGCTTGTCCCGCTCTAACAGGATCAAAGGCCTTCATGGCCATTAACGAAATAACTCCGGTTATCCGCTTTTTAATGTATTCAACAGTGTTGATAAAATTCCTGCA
>JBASML010000344.1:0-6660 GCA_049656845.1 Syntrophaceticus sp. | reverse complement strand
GTTTAATGGTGGTGCAAGCCGCAAGGGATATCAGGGAGGGTCTTGATGCACTTGATATTGTAAAGAAGCTTACCAATGTAAAAAAGAACATAGAAACCCTTTTCACCTTGAATACATTGGAGTTTCTGCAAAAAGGAGGGCGAATAGGTAAAGTTCATAGTTTATTAGGATCTTTCTTGAATATCAAACCTGTTGTGCGTGTTGGGGATGATGGAATATATCATACCTATACAAAAGCCCGCAGCCAGCGCAAGGCTTTACAAGCTATGGTTACAGCCTTTCAAGAGTTAACTCGGGGGAGAAAGAGAGTACAACTGGCAGTTGCTCATGGAGATGCTTTTCCAGCAGGGCAGTACTTAAAGGAAACATTAGAAAACGCTTTTGGCCTTAAGACAGCTGTATTTACCCAGGTTGGCCCGGTAATCGGTGTACACACCGGTCCCGGAACTGTGGGAGCGGCTATTCAGTATGAATAATTTCTAGGCAGAATGCGGATGCCATCCTGTCAAAAAAAATATTTCACGAAAAAGTATACTTCCGGGAGACCGGGAGTTTTTTTCCGACAATACATAAGTAATCAGAGGATGGGAAATAATTTTAGTGAGTTGTTTTTAGTAAACTTTAAATAAAGGAGGCAAAAATGCAAGCTGCAGTTCGCAATCAATTGAGTGGGAAGATCACTGAGATAAAAAATGATACGGTGATGTCTCAGGTTACCATGCAGGTGGGTGACAATGAAATTACTTCGGTTATGACTACTGAGTCTCTCAAGGATGCTGGTTTGCAGGAAGGGGACACAGCCACAGCATTGATCAAAGCAATCAATGTGGTAATGGTTAAATAACAACTCTCGTTTAAAGAAAGCCCCGCACAATGCTGGGCTTTTTCTCCGGAATCCCTCTTCTGCAAATCCCGTATAGTTGTTAGTTTTATATTTTGCAATTCGGATCCTTGTCAATCTCTAAAATTTAATATATAATAATGATTGCAATCGCGAGGGCAAGTGGCGAAGTGGTAACGCAGCGGACTGCAAATCCGCGATGCACCGGTTCAAATCCGGTCTTGCCCTCCATTTTTATTTGCCGGGGTGGCGGAATTGGCAGACGCACGGGACTTAAAATCCCGGGAGTCTCGCGGCTCGTGAGGGTTCGATTCCCTCCCTCGGCACCAAAAAACTCAATAAAGCAATGAGAAACGGACAGTTTTGCTGTCCGTTTTTGTGTTTTTGAAGGTGCCGCGCATTAATTTGCCACAGGATAAGAAGAACTGCTGCAGCACCTATGGCAGGTTTTAGTTTATCCCTTGACGAAGGATAAATGGTTGAATGGTAAAAGATCGAACCAGAAAGGATAGGTTATATGGCACAGGTAAAACTAGGAGTCGGAGCTTATCAGGAAAGATTTATGCAAGACTGGGAATATTGTTTGGGACATTTTGATGTTTTGGAATTACAGGATTTTATTATGCCGGATCACCTAGAGGATCCAGTAATTATCAATGATTACCTGGGGATGTTGTCCGGTTTTGACGGTGAGGTTACTTTGCATGGCCCCTATTTGAATCTTGTTCCTACCAGTATTGATAACAAGGTCAAAGAGGTGGCTGAGTTAAGATACCTGCAGGCTGTTGAAGCTGCGGAAAAATTGGGGGCACATCAATTGGTTATCCATTCCTTCTACGACACGACCACAGGGTACTCCAAATATGATGCTTTATGGCTAGAAGGAAATATGCTGTTTTGGGATGCCTTTCTTCCGAAGATCAAGGGGAGTGGAGTAACCATACTCCTGGAAAATGTTCATGACAGAATACCGGATACCTTTGTTAAATTGATAAAAAACCTTGATTCTTCTCAGATTTCTACCTGTATTGATATCGGACACTGCAACTGTCTGACCGATATCAAACCTGGTGAGTGGATCAGGAGAGTTGGGGGTCATTATTTTCATATAAATGATAACAATGGAACAAGTGATGGCCACTTGGAACTGGGCAAAGGGAATATTGATTTTCATCATGTCACAGCTGAATTGTCTGCTTTACCAGTGGCCTATCTGATCGGTGAAATGTGGAACAGCTTTGCGGCTCAATTTGAGAGTTTGAAAAAACTAAAGGAACTGATAGATACACATAAATATACTAAAATGCAATAATTAGGATAACATGTATTATATGCATGGTTTTTATAATACAGGAGGTATTAAATGGCAAAGGAAAGAGTTTGTGTGATCGGGGGTGGCCCTGCAGGCCTGGCAGCAGCAATGGAAGGTGCCAGACTGGGCATGGAAATTGACGTTTTTGAGCGCAGTGAGGTTGGTAAGTACATCAGGTGTGCAGAGGGTTTTTATGATTCAATGCACTTGGTGAGCAAACCGCAAGTGGGAGTACGCTATAAAGTAGATGAGGTTCTGCTTAAGGTAAATAAAGAATACCCGGTTGATTGCCGAAAGGTCAACCTTTGGATGATCGACAGGTCAGAATGGCAAAAAAATCTTGCTGAACAAGCCAGAGTAGCAGGGGTGAGGATTTTTGAAAACAGTCGCATTACGCCAGGTGATCTTCAGGGTTTGGAGTCTGCATATGACTGGGTGATCGATGCCAGCGGTATCCCCTCCATTACATCTGTGAGGTATGGTTTTCGTGATTATTACAGGCGCAATGGAGCGATAACTGTTCAATATGTCTTAGAAGGAGATTTTTCCGCACAGGAACAGCGGCTAAAGTTCTTACCATTTCCTCATTATGAGGGTTATTTTTGGGTTTTTCCCAAAAGCAGCACAGTTGCCAATGTTGGTTTTGGCTACTTTGACCCTGACAACAAAGAGAGGGGTACGCCAGGTAAAATCCTGTGGGACAGGCTCGATCAACTGATGGCCCAGGAAAAAGTAGCAGGCAAAATCATAAGAAGAACTGGTGGCATTATACCCATTCGCATGCGTGAACAGCTCCAATATGGAAAAGTGCTGCTGGTTGGTGATGCTGCGGGGTGTGCTTCTCCTCTTCATGGGGGTGGGATCGATATGGCAATGATTACCGGCAGACAGGCTGTCAGGTGGATCGCTGGTGCTGAAGGAGTGGGGAGCCGCAATTATTCCAGGGAGATTTGGGGGGTTCTCTATCCAAAGCTAGAGGTTGAAATGCGCTTATGCCATATCTGGAAAGGGCTTGATCAGGAAACTATTAATATTGCTGCCGCGTTAATGGCACAGAACTATAAGGATGTAAGACTCAGGATACTGCTCAGTTGTTTTCCGCGGTTGGTGCGTGATTTCCGTACAGTGATGCGTTTCCGCCGGGGATTCATGACCGGACAATGGTCAAATTAATGTTGGGTTTGTGTTTCGAAGACCCCAATTTTTTCTTCCAAATGTTTTCGGGTTTTTTCATCAACTATTCCTGTTATGGGTAGCCCTGTATGCAGTTGGTAAGACTGTACTGCCAGTTCAGTGAGGGCGCCGTACCAACCATCACAATCATAGGGATAAAATCCGCTTTCTTTTAACAGTAGTTGAGCATAGACGACATCATGTCCACAAAAACCATTTTTAAGGGTACGGTGCCAGTTTCCCGCCAACCAGGTCAGGGGTGCCTTTATTTGTACCCGTGTTCCCACTGGTGCCCATTCAAAAACCTGGATAATATCTTCATTGAACATCCTGATGCAGCCGGCAGAAACCGGATTACCGATGGACCAGGGCATGTTTGTCCCATGAATGCCATAGTTACCCCAAGGGACATTGAGCCCCATCCAGCGTGCCCCGAAGGCACCACCCCAATCATACTCTTTGTTTACTATTTTCCATTCCCCGATGGGTGAGGGGGTTGCCGGTTTTCCTGCGGCTATTGGGAACACCTTGAAAGGATGCTTGCCATCCATAACGGTCAGGGTTAGTTTCTCTAGATCTACGATTATACTCACATTTTCGGGTGGTTTAGTTATGGGAGTGCTCGCCGGATGCTCGCAGCCTTCACCCAGGGCCTGCCAGGTAGCCTGAACAACCCTTCCGGTAACAGGTTGTTTTCTGCTTTTTTGAAAAGCGCGAACAGCTGCTGCTGTCTCTTTGCCGTAGATACCATCACAAGAACCATTAAATAAACCCAGCTGTTGAAGGCGGATTTGTAGTTCCCAGACATCTTCTCCCTGCATATATGGTTTGGTTTCATATAAGTCCCTGTTGTATAAAGCGCAGGGGCAAAGAGGCATACCTGAGGCAAAGAGCGTATCTGGTGAAGCCAGGCAGACTAAGAGAAGCATCAATATGGTTAGGATCATCCTTCTTATTGAATGACACTGATATCCTATTATAATACTTACCTCTCCTTCTTTCACGAAATAAGGTGGTGACAGAGCAAGAACATATTTCCGCTAATATAAATATGTTTCCAAAGGAATTCTCTGAAGATTATTGTTGTTTTCCTTTACTCTTTTTATTCCTGTGGTTTCCAAGAAAAAGAACGCAGCTCTGTGGTGGGTCTTCAAGGAGTCTAATGAAAACCAGCTGCCGCAGTTTGAGGTCCGGTGTCCATTCTTGGAATTCAATTTCAGCTGTGAGGTGGGGTTCCACCCAGTGAACATTCATTTTCAACCTTAATGTAGGCTCAAAGGGGGAATTTTCCCTGGGGATGGCTGAGAGAAGGGAGAGAAACTCATCCTCTGTTTTTCCAAATCCTGAGCCTACTCGTCCTAGATATTTCAGCTTTCCCTCATCAAAGGCACCTACCAGGATGCTGCCAACTGTCCAAAAGAGATAACATACCCACCAATTACAACCGGTTGCCGCCTGCGGTTCTTGATTTTCAGCCAGTGCCTGCTTTTTTTCCCAATAAGATAGGGTGAGTTTTTGCCCTTAGCAACGAGTCCCTCCAGTTCCTGAGCTTTGACCGTTTCAAAAAGAGAGATCCCCTCCTATGGAAATACCGGGGAAAGTATGGTATGTAGTCCCCCCTTGAGGGTGTTCATTAGAATATCTTTGCGCTTAACGAGGGGCTTTTTTGTGAGATCTTCTCCATTCAAATAGAGAAGATCAAAAGGGATATAAACAACAGGAATCCGGTTTGCTCTGGATGCTGCTGTAGCAGCAGAATCGGTACAGCGTTTCATAAGCAGGGGGAAACTGGGTTTACCATCATCCAGTGCAACCAACTCACCATCAATGATCCCGTCACTGCCGTGAAAAAACCGGTAGAGGGTTTCCAATTCAGGGAAGAATACTGTGCGTTCTATCAAACTGCGGTTCTGCAGTCTCACTTCTTTACCTTTGATAAATGCCAAGAGGCGCATGCCATCCCATTTGATTTCAAAAATATGTTTATCATAATCAAATGGGGTAGGATGAGGAGATGGTTCCATGGGTTTCAGCTGACCTGGGGACCACTTCATCATCTCTTTAGCACCTCCTCATGAACAGCCCGAGTTATGGGCAAAGATGATTATTGGCCACTATATCTTCTGTATGGCTTGGATAACTATAAAGAAACCTGGCAGTGATAGTTTCTGCTCAATGGGGAAAATAATTCATGTTCCGGGGCTGTGCTGTATTGTTGCTGTTAGATGGGGCTTAAAGACCAATCACCAACCGCTAACTAGCCTGGCTTGTTTATTACCTTTACCAAGATATACAATTATGATTCTTATTAATAAAGTGGCAGCGAAAATATTTGCAAGAAACTTGACCGAAAACAGGTATGCAGTTATAATATGTATTGTAATTCGGGCGCGTAGCTCAGTGGGAGAGCACCTCCTTGACGCGGAGGGGGCCATAGGTTCAATCCCTATCGCGCCCACCATTTGTTTTCTGGGAAAGCCTTGGGGGACAAGGGATTCAGGGATTTTTAAAAATAATAATTAGAGGCATGTAGAGTTGCGGGAGTATTAAGGCTGCAACTTTTTTATTTTTCTGAAATAGAATGTTAGGATGGAAAGTTGAAGTGGCAATTAGCAGGAAAACATGCAAGCAATGTCTAATATAAAAATTCAGTTTGTACTGCCGTTGATCCCCAGGATGTTTTTGTCATAAAAAGGAGAAAGAGGTGATTAATTGTGACACAAGGAAAAAGTATGGTTGTACCGGTTGTCATCGCCATTCTGGCTACAGCACTTGTAGTTGGTGGGATCTTTATGTTTCTGGATCGTGCAGAACCGAAACCGGATGATAGTGGAGATAATTTAAATGCTAGAATTAAGCAGCTGGAATCAAAAAATGAGGAATTGCTTAAAGAGAAAGAATCCCTGCAAAAAACTGTTACCGATCTGGGAACAAAAGTAGAAAAACTGCAGACTCCGGCAAATAAATCCTCCGGCCTTGTTATTAACAGGCAACCCAAGTCAGGATGGCAACAATATTTCCCGACGCCTGAAACCACAACTCTGGTAGGTCAAAACACAGACTATATCCGGCAGTTATTAGGAGAACCGCCATTCTTAATACGTAGTATTACGGTTAATTCTGAGTTTAGTCGCGAAATATGGGTATTCACAACCGATGGAGGTGACTCAACCGGCCTTTATCTTTTCTTTAAAGGTGGGCTCCTCAATAGCAGCCGTTTAGATGAGTTTAATGGGCTTTATGGTTCAGACCTCCTTAATCTTGATGATTTCTGGCTTCAGTAAAACCGTTCTATTTTGCCTGCAGTGGTGATAAAAATGCGTCTATTCTGAGC
>JBASML010000343.1:0-4659 GCA_049656845.1 Syntrophaceticus sp. | reverse complement strand
GGGTGGTGAGGAAGATGTTGAAGGTCTATTATACTGCAGATGATCATGTGCTGGAAAAGGACGAAAATGACATTGAAAAAGGCTCCTGGCTGTGCATGATTAATCCCACTGAAGAAGAGATCGAGTGGGTAAGCAGGCATACAGGGATAACCCACGATTTTCTCAGGGATCCGCTTGATGATGAGGAGAGACCGCGCATTGAGGTGGAGCCCGGGCAAATCTTGATTATCATTAAAGTGCCGGTTGCTCGGGGGAAAAGTGGAGTAGAGTTTTATGATACCATTCCATTGGGAGTTATTGTAACCAAGGACTATCTGGTGACTGTTTGTTTAGATGATCACCCAATATTTTCTCAAATGCTCAGAGAACCGGTGCTTTATACCTTTAAGAAAACACGTTTTCTTCTTTTAGTTTTAATAAAAACAGCGAACCTTTATCTAAATTATCTGCGCATCTTGGATAAACGGAGTACAGAACTCCAACAACATCTTTCTCACTCGATGAAGAATGAAGCTCTTCTTCAACTTCTGGATATCCAGAAGAGTTTAGTTTATTTTACAACATCACTGCGGGCCAATGGGATCGTCATGGAAAAGCTTACCCGTACTCAGTTGGTGAAAGCAGAAGAGGCACCAGCATCGATGTTGGTCAAGATGTATCCCGAAGATGAAGACCTATTAGAGGATGCTATTACTGAAAACAAGCAGGCTATGGAGATGAGCTCCATTTACAGTTCTATTTTGACTGGGTCAATGGATGCCTATGCTGCTCTTATCTCCAATAATCTAAACGTTGTTATGAAGTTTCTTACTTCAGTAACCATTGTGCTATCTTTGCCCACAATTATCGCGAGCATTTACGGGATGAACGTGGGCCTCCCTTTTCAGCATTCGCCCTTTGCTTTTACAGGTATAATGGGCGTAACCCTTGCCCTTTGTGGCGTTACTGCTTATGCGCTCTACCGCTGGAATTTATTTTGAAATTCGAAGGGTTGGTGCGGCTGTACCTCCACAACCCCTGTATGCTGGAACAAATATCTCCGCTGCCAAGGTAGTGTATGGCAGCGGTTTTTAGTTTGCCTGGCTTTTGCGGAACTGTTGGCAGGAGACCGTATGCGTAAAAAATAGCTATGAGCTTATTGCAGTTGCAGAGGTGTCCAGTGGGCATGTTTTTGAGTTATAATAAAAACAACACGTTCTAATAACTAATAAAGGGGGTCATAACTGTGGCTGAGGAGAGGGTTATTCAGAATAGTTTCCCTACTTACAAAGTGGTTGTTGCAGCAACTGATGGGTCTGCGGCTGCACAGCGAGCGGTGTGTCATGCTGTTTCCCAAGCAAAAATGCATGGTGCCAGTTTGCGGGTGATTTATGTGGTTAATTTGCATATTGCCTTCCGCCTGGGTGCATACCAACAAATGGCAATGGATACACTGCAGGAGGAGGGGGAGCGCGCTGTTGGCGAAGCTGTCAAGATAGCTGAAGATTCAGGTGTTCAGGATGTGAAGGGAGTGGTTTTAAGTGGCAACCCCAAGCAGGATATTGTGGCCTGGGCAAAGGAACAAAATGCTGATCTGATTGTTCTGGGTTCCCATGGCTATACTCGTTTTGGGGCATTAATGCTTGGTAGTGTTGCTGATTATGTTGTACACAATGCTCCCTGCAGTGTTCTGCTTGTGCGAGAAGATGATGAGCCATGATATGTGGATGGATGCCTGGATAGTGCACAGGGTGTGTGTTTTATTTTTATAGGTAGGAAGTGTTCTTGTTATGGTAGTTGGCTTATGTACAATTGAGCTTTTTATTGGGGAGGCCGCTTCTCTGAAGGATAAAAGACGAATACTGAAGAGCATGATGGACAGGGTTAAGGCACACCATAATGTATCCATAGCGGAGATAGGCCAGCAGGAAATTTGGCAGCGCTCAACAATGGCTTTTGCCTGTGTTGCCAATGAGCAAAAACATGCTTTTCGGGTATTAAATTCTGTGGTCAAGTTTTTTGAAAAACAGGGTAGTTCGCAGGTGCTTGACTATCAGATAGAAATGCTATAAGCATAGGGTACGATTTATCTTTGCACCTAACAGAAATCTTCACTGGGTAACTGCTATTCCATCATTCACTTACTTATAGAGTAGGATATAATGTTGCTAATGGAATAATATACCCTCTTCCTGCATAGGATTATCAAGGAAGACCAACCATAAAAAGGGAGGAGGGTTATTGAATGTCATGGGATTTTAAGCGGCTGGAAGTGAAAGAGAATGAGCGGCGCAGGAAACACCTTTATTTAGTAGTTTTAGTGGCATTGACTGCGGCCTTTCTGATGGTAGGAGGGTGTAGTCTCACTGAAAGACTGGGGTCATCTAGCAAAGAAACCCGCACACCTGTGGTCGAGGATGGTATTTTGGATCTTGAGGGGGATGATATTGCTGTTCCCGAGGAAAAAGAAGAGGCTACGAAAGTAACTCTTTATTTCAAGAATCAGGATGAGTGTTGCCTGGTTCCAGTGACCCAGGATGTTCCCAAGGTAACCGGAATAGCCAAAGCAACACTTGACGCTCTCTTCCAAGGGAAAGCAGATGGGGAGCTCAAACCCGCTCTTCCGGAAGGTGCAAAGGTGAAGGAACTCAACATTAAGCCTGATGGAACTTGTGTTATAGATCTGAACCGGGAAGCAACTAAGATTCCAGGGGATGACCCTAAGGATGAGGCGCTGGCTGTGTATGCTATTGTCAACACCTTGACCGAGTTCCCTACTGTGCAAAAGGTCCAAATTTTGGTAGAGGGGCAAATCTGTAAGACCTATGCAGGCCATATTCCGGTAGACATGCCTCTCCTACGAGATATGTCTTTTGTTAAGAGTTAACAAGTGACCAGTCCCTGGGCCTATTAAAAGGCAAAAAAAGGAACCGGCTGACGATGAGCCGGTTTTTCTTTTGAGGCTAGGGTAGGATTATCCGGCGGGCAATCTTAAATGTTAATCTCTATTTTTGAAAAGGGAAGACCGGTAAAACTGTGCGTTGATAAACTGAATTAATAACTCCTGCTGCTGAGGCATACCAGGCTACTGCTGCTGTTATAATACCCATTATGCCGCCGGGTACAGACGAAATAATGCCGAACTCAGCCAAAACCAATAGAATAAAAGTGATTTCCAATGTTGTGAACACGCCGCAAACCGCGCCGTTTACCCTAAATGAAGCAATCCACATGTAGGTATTAAATATTGTGAATCCCAGTAGGAAGACGCCGAGTGCTGTACCGCCGTGACCACCCCAGTTGATTACACCAGTGGCTTCAAAAACCGTAAGTGTTGCTAGGGAAAGCCAGAATCCACCGTAGGTTGAGAATGCTGTGGCCCCAAAAACATTATTTTTCTTAAACTCCTGCATTCCAGCTAGCAATTGGGCGAGGCCGCCGTAGAAAAATGCGAGCCCGAGAAAGGCCGGTTTTGCTTCAGGTGGTATAAATTGGGCATTGGCTACACTGAGCACAAAGGTGGTTAAGGCGAACCCCCCTAAGCCTAAAGGTGATGGATCTGCGGTGGTTTCAATTTGGCTCACTTCTGTAATACCATTACTTTTAGCCAACATAAAACACCTCCGTGTTTCCTGTTGTTACTGAAGAACCATTAGCTCCTAAAATATCCATATCTCACCCCCTTTAGTTGGTAATTGTTAATGGACTACATATATAGTTGAAATGTTACGCCAGTTGGTGATAAACAATTAGGAAAAATGAATAATATGAGGTGGAATCTATTATATTTGTGAGAGATTTAGAAGATATAATAAAATGAGGGAATTTGTATAGTATACGCCTTATCACAAATTATATTATAAAAAAAGCCCTCATACAAGCTTAATTAAACTAACTAATGGGTTATATATTGGCAAATACATAAGTTTTTGCATAATTACGCAATTAATCACACGCCAGGTAAAATATTAGCAACCTTGCTAATAACGTTTTTGGTTATCACAACATCTTATAACTGTGTGACCGCCAGGATGTTGTTTGTGATATAATCTATTAGAATTTGCTCTTTGCTTGTATGAGGTGAACGTGATGTCATCCCTTTGGCTTGGTTGGTTGCTCATTTTTTTTGCTCGAGTAGCTGATATGTCAATGGCTACAGTGCGGACGCTTTTCCTGGTAAGGGGGCGTCCTTGGGCAGCGGGAACAATAGGTTTTTTTGAGGCCTTACTCTATATTGTTGCTCTTAATCAAGTTTTTCAGAATCTAAGTAGTGTCGGGAGTTTCTTTTTTTATGCTGCTGGGTTTGCTTGTGGCAACATACTGGGTGCTTTCCTGGAGGATAAGATAGCCGTTGGGTATATTATTGCTCAAATCATCCCTAAGGAATATCCGGCTCGAATTGTTGAAAAACTACGTGAGGCGGGTTTTGGGGTCACCGTCTGGGATGCAGAAGGAATTGAAGGGAAACACCAGGTGGTGAATGTGGTGATTAAGAGGCGGGATCGAGATAAGATGTTCAGCCTAATCAACCAAATGTATGATTCGCCTTTTGTTTCTATAAGTGATGCTCGGGGGAAACGTGGTGGTATTTTTGGCCGTGGAAAAGAAAAATGAATGGAGATGAACATCATTGAACGAGGTGCAGCCCATTGGAGTCTTTGATTCCGGTGTGGGGGGCCT
>JBASML010000342.1:0-2723 GCA_049656845.1 Syntrophaceticus sp. | reverse complement strand
GCATTGCACAAATAAGCGGGTGTAGCTCAGTGGTAGAGCCCTGGCCTTCCAAGCCAGTCGGGTGGGTTCGATTCCCATCACCCGCTCCATTTTATTTATCTCCTTGTGTCCCAGTAGCTCAGCTGGATAGAGCAACGGACTTCTAATCCGTAGGCCGGGGGTTCGAATCCCTCCTGGGACGCCATAAGAATAGGTGATGGCAAGGGTTTGTGATTTTAAATACTCTTGTCATTTTTATTAGTGTAGAAAGGTTTTTTCTGTGGGTAGACTGTTGGTACAATGGTTATTCTTAATAGAAAAAAAGTATAGTAACGGAGGTATAAATGTTAACATTTGATGAATTAGGATTAAGTCCCCAGGTGCTGCAGGCAGTTAACGAAATGGGTTTTGAAGAAGCAACACCTATCCAGCAACAGGCCATTCCCCTTGCCCTGCAGGGCAAGGATCTGATTGGTCAGGCTCAAACGGGAACTGGTAAGACAGCGGCCTACGGTATCCCAATGGTGGAGCGATTTGACGTTGACAAAGAATATATACAGGGAATCGTGGTTACCCCGACGCGGGAATTGGCCATCCAGGTGGCTGAGGAATTGTATAAAATTGGGCAATCCAAGGGAATTACCGCTCTTCCGATATATGGCGGACAGAATATTGAGCGACAGATCAAGGCGTTGCGGAAAAGACCGCACATTATTGTCGGAACACCCGGTCGTTTATTAGATCATATACGGCGCAGGACAATTTGCCTGAAACAGATTGATGTTGTCGTACTCGATGAGGCTGACGAGATGCTTAACATGGGTTTTATCGAAGATATTGAGAAGATTTTACGGGAGACACCTGCCGAACGGCAGACGATGTTTTTTTCTGCGACGATACCCAGGTCGCTTATGGAGATTGCCCAGCAGTTTATGAAAAAGCCGGAAATGATCCGTATTAGATCCAAAGAACTGACTGTACCCAGTATTGAGCAGTATTATATGGAAGTCCACGATAACAAGAAGTTCAGCGTGCTCTGCCGCCTGCTGGATCTCCAGTCCCCAGAACTGGCGATTGTTTTCGTGCGCACAAAGCGGCGGGTTGATGAGATCGCCGAAGCCCTGAAAAAGCGGGGGTACTCCGCGGAAAGAATACATGGTGACCTCACACAGCCGATGCGGGATACTGTAATGAAGCAATTCAGGGAAGGGATAATCGATACATTGGTAGCCACTGATGTGGCTGCCAGGGGGTTAGATATCAGCGGCGTGACGCATGTTTATAACTTTGACATCCCACAAGATCCGGAAAGCTATGTGCACCGGGTCGGCCGGACTGGGCGTCTCGGACAAACCGGACAGGCCCTCACCTTTGTAACACCACGGGAATTACATCACTTGAAGGTTATTGAATCCCTGACAAGAAGGAAAATACCGCGTAAAGCTGTTCCAACCAGTGCTCAAGTAATTGCCAGTCAGCAGCATTTGGTCATGGAGAAGTTAGTACAGGTAGCAGAATCACCCGAAATCGAACAGTACCGGGGGTTCGCCGAGGAGCTGTTAGAGGAAACCGATTCAGTTACCCTGTTGTCGGCAGCCTTGAGGATGCTTATCCCCAAGGAACCTGAATCTGTGTTGCTGAATCTAACAGACGATATGCAATATAAGAAGAAAAAGCACAATAATAAACACTATAAAAAAAGTGCTAAGGGAGATGGCCGCTCCAAACGCTCTACCTCTCGGAGGGGTAGAAGAAATCCATCATAGGATGCCAACAGTAATGGCAAAGGACGCGAATTGCAGAAGCCTTTGCCATTTTTTTGGGGGGGGCACAGCACCACGTTATTTATCCAATGAGAAGAAATATGGATAATTTGACTAGCGGAAGCAAGCTGATGCCTTTGATGCTATGACCAATGATAGACCATACCGGAAAGCAATCAGCCGGGAGGAAGCAGTAGCCGAACTAAAAAGGAATGCTGGGACACAGTTTGATCCGGATATTGTTGATGTTGTTTGTCATATAATAGAAAATGAGCGGATAGAGTATTGTAACAAGTAATGGCAGCTTATTTGACCTTGACTATTAACTCATTTACGGTCGAAATGCGGCCATTTTTTGCTTTTAAGAATAAGGGGCTAGATTATCCTTTCTTCTAGTTCTTGTATGGCTTCGTAAAGTTCTTTGATCTCATCTTCCTCATATTCTTCTGCCATCAGACCTCTCTTAAGCCCGGCGAGCTTTTTCTCAAGCCGGTCAATGGACACCAAGAGCTGTTGTTGATTGTCTAAAGCATGTATAACCAGTGGTTCTGTAACACCTACGTACTCAGGTTCAGTAGTTTTAATCAGGTACTCCTCACTGAATTGAGGAATGCTGGTGGGGATCCCGGTTTCTTTTGTAATCAATTCGGCAAGTGCCTTAGATTCTGAGGCTTCTCCGTGTACTATAAAGGTGCGCCGTGGCTTATGAGTAAAGCCACTGACCCATTTCAGCAATCCTGCTTGGTCTGCATGAGCGGAAAAGCCCTGGAGGGAATAGATTTTGGCGGCGACATTGATCAATTCACCCATAATCTTCACCTTTTTTGCCCCATCTAAAATTCGCCGGCCTAAGGTGCCCTCTGCCTGGAAACCGATAAAGATTACTGATGATTCTGGGCGCCAGAGGTTATGCTTTAGATGATGTTTTATCCTGCCTGCATCGCACATCCCGCTGGCTGAGATAATGACTGCACCTTCCTT
>JBASML010000341.1:0-3540 GCA_049656845.1 Syntrophaceticus sp. | reverse complement strand
ATATAATCGTATTCGCTATTGAAAGTAATTTTCCTGCTGTTGATAAAACTTTTATTAAAAGAATGTCTAGTTCTTGGAATCAAAGAAAAGAAAAATGATGAGCAAAAAGGCTATAAGAAAAGCAGATAAAAAAATTATTTCCGATATATGATAGCGAACAAAAAAGGAGGATGGGTTCATGCTCACCATGATAGCTCCGGCAATAAGCAAACTTGATAGAATAATGCTGAGAGCCAGGCGATGCACGGTTCTTCTCAGTTGGTTTACTGCTGTAGGTAGTTCCCTGTGTTCAATTGGTAATGCCAATTGACCACCTTTGATTTTATCGATGAGATCCTCTATCATCACAGGCAGATGGATAAAAGTTGAAAAAAGCTGGAGTGTATTTTGTTGGGCATTCCCTAGAAGCCGCCTGGGATCATAGCGTCTAAAAAAAACTTTCCTGGCAAATGGTTCAGCGATTTCTACAAGGCTGATCTCCGGGTCCAAATCTCGTATTGTACCCTCCAGAGTAACTAGGGCTTTAGCAGCCATAACAAAATCAGCAGGTATCTGTATCTGATAACGAGAAGCAACCTCCATTAGTTCTTGAAGTGATGTTCCAACGTTAATATCTTTTAATGGCATTCCATAATATTTTCTTTCTAATCTGCTGATATCACGTTTCAAACTGCTCATGTTGGGTTTACCTTGTATGATTCCAATCCGCAGCAACCCTTTTAATATCGCATCGATATCATGCCTCACCATGGCTATCACAATATCTGCCGCTCTTTCCCGCAGTTCTTCATCAAGGTAGCCAACCTGGCCAAAATCCATGAAAACAACCTTGTTTCCAGACAGCACTGCAAGATTTCCTGGATGGGGATCACTGTGAAAGAAACCATCCACATAAATCTGTCTGATCATGGCATCCACTAGAGTCTCCGCAATTAACTGGGGATCAAAGCCTGCTGCAATCATCTCTTCACGCCCTGAGATCTTTTTCCCTTTGACATACTCCATAACCAGGACGCGCTCTGTTGTATATTCCCAGTATATTTCTGGTATATAGACCCTGTTGTCCTCTTGCATATTCTTTTTTAAGATCTCAGCATTTCTGCCCTCTAAATTAAAATCAAGTTCTTCTAATAATGAATTACGGAATTCCGCTACCATTCCTGTAATATTATATCTTTTTTCCTGCTGTGTTCTCTGCTCAACAATGTGAGCTATCTCCTCGAGAATCTCCAAATCAACCTTTATGAGGCGTGCAATCCCTGGCCTCTGAATCTTAACCACAACATCTTCTCCGGTAACTAATTTAGCTTTATGTACCTGTCCAATAGAAGCTGATGCCAAAGCCTGGGAGTCGAATTCAATGAAGACATCGCTTATCGCATGCCCTATTTCTTGTACAATAACATTCTCTACTTCTGCCATAGGCACAGGAGTTACTTCATCCTGCAGCTTAGCTAATTCCTGGAGATATTCCTTAGGCAAAAGATCAGCTCTGGTACTGAGCAGTTGACCCAGCTTAACAAAAGTTGGCCCCAGCTCTTTTAATACCTGGGTAATTCTCCCGGGAAGGTTAGTCAGCTCGTGTTCTTGAGGATGTTTAAAACGTTGATAAAGGGGTAGCCCTGGTAGGTCAAGCCTTTCAATAAAAAAGCTGAAACCGTTTTTCACAAGAATATTCAGTATCTCTTGATAGCGGCGGACATGTCTGTAGTGATATAGAAATCCCTTAGTTGTTCTTCCAGCCACCCTAAACATCTCCTAAAACAATTCTTTTATTTGCGGGGTCATGGGATAATAGCAAAGCCCTACAGTACCAGGCCCTATATGTGCTCCAATAACTGGGCCAACAGGGCATAATTCAGGATCAAACTCCGGATAGGCTGAACGCACACGTTCAATTAAATCTCTACCCAATTCTTTTGCACCCACCTCAACAACCGCAACTCTGAGATCTGGGCACTGACGATATACCTTTTCCATTTCATCAAGAATTTTCAGTATTCCCTTTTCCCTGGTACGTACTTTTTCGTAAACATCAATTATACAGTTTTTCTTGCGGTTAAAATAAAGAATAGGCTTAATCTGAAGAAATGTTCCTACAAGAGCAGCAGCTCCACCAATTCTTCCCCCTCTGCGCAGATATTCCAGTGTATCTGGCAAGAAATGAAGAGTATGGTGATCAACAATATGTTGAATGACATTTAGCACCTCATCCTTAGTAAAACCCTTCATAACTGCTCGCACCGCAGCATCGAGAATTAAATATTCAACAATAGCTGTGCCATTAGAATCTATTACAGTAATATCAAGGTGTGGCAGCATCCGTGCAGCCGCAAGCGCTGTCTCAACTGTTCCACTGATGCCCTCTGTAATATGAACAGAAATAATACTATCCACCCGTTCGCCAAGCCTTTGATAGGCATCTAGAAACTCACCTAAGGGAGGCTGTGATGTTGTAGGAAGGTAAGTTACCTGACGTAGTTTATCGTAAAACTGATCGAATCTTCCATAAAGATCTGTTTCAGGAAAACTCTCTCCCTCAAAATTAACAATCAAAGATACCACTTCGATCTGATGTTTTTTTATAAAATCAGGATGAAGATAAGCAGTACTATCAGTTACAAAACCTATATTTCCCATGGCTATTCCCCCTAATCATGTTTGGACTCCGGATTTTCGCTATTATTATACTTGTGGCTATATTTTACCACATCTATTATATAATACCCATCAGCACTGAATACTCAAAAATTTCTAGACAAAAACAATGCAAACCTTTTCATTTTTCAAGCCGCTTATTAATGGCATTCCCGATCTGGCATTTCTAATCTTTTAAACCAACATTGGTTCTATTGGTTCGCTTTCGCTTTTGTTTTGAATTCCTCTGGGGTTTCCTTCACCACCCACCTTAATTGATTCCTACCGTTATCCTATCAATGCTTTTATTGTCATCCTGTACTGGTTTAGCTAGCTTGGGATTCTTTCAACCCCACCAGATCAGCAGATATGCTAGGTAAATGCTAAAAACCGCTCTGAATATTCAGAGCGGTTTTATTGTTTCGTGTTGTGGTTATGGTTGTGGTCAAAACCCTTTTCTGATAGCTTATTGAAAGACTAAAGATGGTGCGGCTGAGAGGATTTGAACCTCCACGAGCGCAAGTGCCCACTAGAGCCTGAGTCTAGCGCGTCTGCCAATTCCGCCACAGCCGCTTATTGCACGTATAAAAAGATAACATGTTTGCTTTAACCTGTCAAGAAGCATTTTAGTCGTTTGTATTTTAGTCGTTGGTTGTTGGTGATTAGTAGTCGATGGGTTAAGCTCGGAGTTCGGTCAAGACGTGGTGTAACACAAATTGCCTGCTTCCTAAATAACGATCTATCGATTTAAAGGTACTCCCTGGACACCTCGGACCTCCGACTTCTGGTCTCCGGCTTCTGCTTTTCAGGTTGGTAGTTGGAAAAGATGGTTCACCATACCGTATGCTAAAGTTAGGTACTGTTGATAATCGGATGGAATAGTGCAAAAAATGCTTATTTTGT
>JBASML010000340.1:0-4666 GCA_049656845.1 Syntrophaceticus sp. | reverse complement strand
TTTCTTCTGAAGCAACCTCAATCTGACACTCATAGTTTTTGCCACTATAAATTTCTTTGCGCGGTATGCATACTCCTACCTTTATCCTTTCTGTTTTTCCAGGATCTATCCGAATTGTTTGTGGTTCAAGAGTTATCCAACTCTTATCGGGCAGAGCATCAAATCCTTCCTTTCGTTCGTCGGCAGCAGGAATATACACCGAAACAGCAAAATTAACAGGCATATCCATATCGTTTCGTATAGAGAGAAAAAATTCCTTCGATTGCCCCAAAAGAATTCCATCTATTTTCGCTTCGCCTGGGTAAATTACAAACCCTACCTCTTTTTGCGTTTCGGCAAAAGAAGGACAAGGCAAACAGAAAATAGCAATAATTAAGAGCACTATTATCAGTCGTTTAGTTCGCCTACTTATTCCCACCCTCTTAGACTCCTTCGTAAAATTTCTCTTTTTTTATTTAAAGCGCCGGCGGTTTTAATTCTTAATTGGCGGGTGTTGCTTTAATAGTAACAGTCGTACTGAATTTTTCACCAGGATTCATACAGTTAGAATTGGTAGGAGCTGCGGCGCTCAGGCCGAATCCTTTGTACTGATCAGCATCTAAGCCGCCTAAAAAAGGGAGTTCTGAAACTGTAATCACGCCTTCGCTTTGATCGACAATAAATTTCATGGCATAGGTATTTTCCCCATTGGTTCCATCGCTGCTTAATGTCCATGTATGTCCATCATTTCCTACTGCATCCGCGCCTTTGATAGTTGTGTTCACCCTGTAATCACCTGTGTTGGTAAGTGTAAAACCATTGGGGTCACTTGTCCAAGTTTTGGCAGGAGCTGCGCTTAAGTTTTCCCAGGTTGATGGGCTGACAGTAATACCAAGTTCTCCTACAGTAAATGTAACCTCTACTTCCGCTGTAGTATCAGCAAAGGCTACTACCGGAATTGTTAAAAGTACTGCAAGGGCTATAACTAGTATTTTTATCCTTTTCATTTTATTCCTCCTTTCCTGTTTTTGACTTTGCAAAGTATGCCTAAAGGGTGAGAATAAACAGGGGAGCTAAACAGCTGTACATTTTTGTTATATATAGCTTGGTTGGCTAACAGATGTAAATTACATCGCTAATGAATTGAGAAGTTTCGTGCCACCCCAATAAGACCGTTAGAAAAGTCACAATGGTACGCAACCAGAGGTGTCCTACCCAACTAATGCCATGACAGATTTGCCTGTCCATTTTTGAAATACAGACACTTTTTATTATTAATAATTCTATACTTCGAATAATTTACCAATTCGTATAATTCGCTATCTTCAATATAAAATCCTTTTTATCCCCTTCTGCATTTTGGTTTGACTTCCCATTTCACCTAAATCATTATTGCTAATTGGTGTTGGTTTGGGGCTTTTCGTTGGTTATGTTGTTGGTATTGCAAGGGGTATTATGCGAGTAATTAATGTTACCCAAAAAGAGGATGTGTTCCTTCCTAACAGCCTCCTTATTCAAGAAACGGGTGGAAGAAAGGGTGTTAGGGATGACGGCTTACTAGATTCTGCCTTAAATGCCCCCTTCCAGACATTTGGTGGGGAGGATATGTACAAGTCTATTCAGGCTAAAGCAGCCAAGTTAGCCTTTTCCCTGATTAACAATCATCCCTTTATAGACGGAAATAAGAGAATTGGAACACTCGCCATGCTAGCCTTTCTTGAAATTAATGGCGTTGAGATAAAGTGTACAGATGATGATTAATTAAACTTGGATTGGGTATAGCAGATGGATCAGTAAATAATAAGGATTTGCTAGGCTGGATAATAAATCATACTTAAACACACCTATTTCGCCTCAGATAAACCCGCGATTGCATACTAAAACCATGATTGTTCTGGTAATGAAGATTATGTTTAAAAAGAACCCCGCGGACTTCCTTGGTGTCGCCTCCCACTCCCAACGACGGCCGGAGCCGCCCTCTGATGCGCCATAACAGAAAGCCTTCGATGGCCTAGTTAACCGGTCTCTGATGTGGCCTATTTGTTTGCTTGTACCTGGACCCATCACCAGAACCGTCCCCCCGATGGAGCGATGGAGAACCGTCCTGATGGACCCGGATGGACCCCTTGTTTGCAGGGTAGGTGTTATATTATAGTAAGCACATGGATAACTCTAACAGCATGGGTAACAGCATGGGGGATCATATTGCCCCGCTTTGCCCCGTTCGCTTGTATTCGACAAAAGTCGGGGGGTACCCGGTACGATGGAGGATATGCTATGCAAAGGGTGATCGTAGTTGGTGGTGGGCCGGCAGGGATGATGGCGGCGGCTACTGCAGCTGAGAATGGTGCAAAGGTAACCTTGCTGGAGAAGAAAGAGCAAGTGGGGAAAAAGCTCAAGATAACCGGAAAGGGCCGCTGCAACATTACTTCGGCTCTGGAACGTGATAATTTTCTTTCCGGCTATGCCGGCAACGGACGTTTTCTATACAGCGCCCTGAACCAGTTTTCCAATCAGGATTTGATTAACTTCTTTAATAAACAAGGGTTGGCAACGATTACTGAACGTGGCCAGCGGGTCTTTCCTGCCAGTGGTCAGGCAGAGGATGTGGTACAGGTTCTTTACCAGAACATGCTAAATAATGGTGTGGAAGTTATTTGTAAGCACCGGGTACAGGGTGTGGAAATAGAAACTTCCAGGATTAAGGGAATTAAAGTAGACGGGAGAGTTCTTCCCTGTACAGCCGCCATTATTGCTACCGGAGGGATGTCATACCCGAGTACCGGGTCTACCGGAGATGGATATGATTGGGCGCGAGCTGCCGGGCATCGTATAATCCCACCCCGCCCTGGATTGGTGCCGCTGGTTGCCGAAGAAGAATGGGTAAAAGAACTGCAGGGCTTAAGCCTTAAGAACGTAAGGGCCAGTGCCTACCGGTTAGACGGCAGCCGTATTAACCAGGAGTTTGGAGAAATGCTTTTTACCCATTTTGGTGTATCAGGACCAATTATTTTGAGCATGAGCAGGGATATAGGTGAAGTGCTTTACAGCCGGCGGGAAACGGTGCGGTTGTGCATAGACCTGAAACCGGCCTTAACTGAGGAAAAACTGGATGCGCGATTGCAGCGTGATTTAGATATCCATTCCCGGCGTCAGTTTAAAAACTCGCTGGACCGCCTTTTACCTAAAAAATTGATCCCGGTTATAATAGCATTAAGCGCCATCGACGGGAACAAGGAATGTAACCAGGTGACCCGGGAGGAGCGTAGAAAATTACTGCAGCTGTTAAAGAGTTTGGAAATAACTATCACAGCTACCCGTCCTATTAGAGAGGCTATAGTTACTGCCGGGGGAGTAGATGTTAAGGAAATCAACCCCAAGACCATGGAGTCAAGGTTAGTAAAAGGTTTATATTTTGCTGGTGAAATACTGGATGTAGATGGCTACACCGGAGGGTTTAACCTACAGGCAGCTTTTTCCACCGGATACCTGGCGGGAAAGTCGGCTGCACGAGACACGGGGAATTCGGATATTATTCGATAAAAAGGGCCTTGAAACCCTTGTGTTAATCGATTTTTTGCTGTTCAGCAAGCCCTACGTAAAGGGTTAGAGTTAATCTAATCATAATGGTTCAACTTGTGTATCGGTCTCCGCATTTATTATGGTAATGCCTGGGCCCTCAAATGTTAAACAAGCCACCGAACTGCTAATTTAATGCTGGGGCAACAAAGCAATAAAACAAGCCTGGCCCCATACATTATAATTGTCCGGTGGACAACATTAGCCCCGGTGTTAATTATCCTGAAGATGTTGAATGGTAAAATGCTACCGCCGGCATACTAATACCATATTCAGCAGCAACCTCTTTTCACCTCACAGAGGTGTTTCCACGCAACTACACTCCCCAGTAGCACCAACCAGAGTTTCCCTGGAAGGTGCGCTTTCCAGGCAACTGCAGCTGTGAAAGCCAGTGAAGCGGTTAAACCGGCCCAGTCTGAATCCCTTGTCGGGAGATAGCAACAGCCCCAGATGGTGCAAAAAATCAAGACAGGAAACAGCTGCGGCTCCAGCAAGAGCCCTCCCAGCCCTGCAGCCAACCCCTTCCCTCCCTGCCACTTCAGCCAGATAGGGTAAATATCTCCGGTTACCGCTAGTAAAAGGGCAAGATAAGGATCAACTCCTGCGATCCTGGCAATATAGACTGCCAGTATTCCTTTCCCGACATCCAGGAGAAAAACCAGGATTGCTATACCCCATCCCAAAACAGCCCTGGTATTCATAGTGCCTACATTCCCGCTCCCATATTCTCTGATATCGATCCCGCGCCAAAGCTTCCCGGCAAGATACGCAACCGGAATAGACCCCAGCAGATAGAAGACTAGAAACAATAATAAATGCACTGTGATTACCTCTTTCTCAATCCCATTACCGCCCATCACCGGGACGGTTCTCCTGATGGACCCCCCGATGGACCCAAAAAAGCCCTAAACCCCGCTTAAATCAAAGGTTTAGAGCCTTCTTACATGCCTAAATATGTCCCCGTTCATATCATGAGTAACATTATCTATGAATTATTTCCAATAAATAATGTTGAAAATTAATTAATGTATTTTTTAACATCTTCCAGGCTTTCATAATCAAAGATGCCATCTATTATAATCTCTAAAGTCACTGAATCCAGCTTAGC
>JBASML010000339.1:0-2180 GCA_049656845.1 Syntrophaceticus sp. | reverse complement strand
ATCAACAACAGCTCTTGGTGTCCATTGACCGGCTTGAGAAAAAGCTCGCCGGGCTTAAGAGAGGTCTGATGGCAGAAGAATATGAGGAAGATGAGATCAAAGAGCTCTACAAAGCCATACAGGAACTAGAAGACAGGATAGTCTAGCCCTTTATTCTTAAAAACAATAAAATAGCCGATTATGACCATAAATGAGCTAATAGTCAAGGCCAAATCCGCTGCCATTACTTGTTATAATATCCTATCCGCTCATTCCCTATTATATGACAAACCCAAAACTAATGGCAAAGGCTCCTGCAATTCGCGTCCTTTGCCATTACTGTTGGCATCCTATGATGGATTTCTTCTACCCATCCGAGAGGTAGAGCGTTTGGAGTTGCCATTTCCCTTAGCACTCCATTTAAAGCGTTTATTGTTGTGTTTTTTCTTCTGATATGGCACATCGTCTGCTAGATTCAGCGACATAGGTTCAGGTTCCTTGGTAAGCATCTTTAAGGCTGCCGACAACAGAGTAACCGAATCGGTTTCCTCCAGAAGTTCCTTGGCGAAACCGCGGTACTTTTCTATTTCAGGTGATTCGGCCACCTGTACCAATTTCTCCATAATAAATTGCTGCTGGCCAGCAACTGCTTGAGCGCTGGTTGGAACAGCTTTTCGAGGTATTTTCCGTTTCGTCAGAGATTCAATAACCTTCAAATGATGCAATTCTCGTGGAGTTACAAAGGTGATGGCCTGTCCGGATTGCCCAAGACGCCCTGTACGGCCGATCCGGTGTACATAGCTTTCGGGATCTTGAGGGATGTCAAAGTTATAAACATGCGTCACCCCGCTGATATCCAACCCCCTTGCGGCAACATCAGTGGCCACCAACGTATCAATTATCCCTTCCCTAAATTGTTTCATCACAGTATCCCGCATCGACTGCGTTAGATCGCCATGTATTCTTTCCGCAGAGTACCCCCGCTTTTTCAGGGCTTCCGCAATCTCATCAACCCGCCTCTTGGTACGCACGAAAACAATAGCCAGTTCCGGCGACTGGATGTCCAACAGGCGGCAGAGTACACTGAACTTCTTGTTGTCTCGGACTTCCATGTAATACTGCTCAGTACTGGGTACAGTCAGTTCTTTGGATTTAATACGGATCATTTCCGGCTTTTTCATAAACCGCTTGGCAATCTTCATGAGCGGCCCAGGTATCGTCGCAGAAAAAAACAACGTCTGCCGTTCGGCAGGTGTCTCCCGTAAAATATTCTCGATATCTTCGATAAAACCCATGTTAAGCATCTCATCAGCCTCATCGAGCACAACAACCTCAATTTGTTTCAGGCTAATCGTCCTGCGCCGTATATGATCTAATATACGACCTGGTGTCCCAACAATAATATGCGGCTTTTTCCGTAAAGCCTTGATCTGGCGCTCAATATTCTGCCCACCATAAATAGGGAGAGCAGTAATTCCCTTATATTGTCCGATTTTATACAATTCCTCAGCCACCTGAATGGCTAATTCCCGCGTTGGAGTAACCACGATTCCCTGTATATGTTCCTTTTCAACATCAAATCGCTCCACCATTGGGATGCCAAAAGCCGCTGTTTTACCGGTTCCCGTTTGAGCCTGACCAATTAGATCCTTGCCCTGCAGGGCAAGAGGAATAGCCTGCTGCTGGATAGGTGTTGTTTCTTCAAAACCCATTTCGTTAACTGCCTGCAGCACCTGGGAACTTAATCCTAGTTCATCAAATGTTAACATTTATACCTCCGTTACTATAATTTTTTCTATTAAGAATACCCATTGTAACAACAGTTTACCCACAGAAAAACCTTTCTACACTAATAATAATAATGACAAGGGCATTTAAAATCACAAACCCTTGCCATCATCTATTCTTGTGGCGTCCCAGGAGGGACTCGAACCCCCGGCCTACGGATTAGAAGTCCGTTGCTCTATCCAGCTGAGCTACTGGGACACAAGGAAATAAATAAAATGGAGCGGGTGATGGGAATCGAACCCACCCGACTGGCTTGGAAGGCCAGGGCTCTACCACTGAGCTACACCCGCTTATTTGTGCAATGCTATTTTAGCATACGAAGAAAATCTCCACAAGTTTTATTTTAATGAAATGGTCGGGGTGGGGAGATTTGAACTCCCGGCCTCTTGGTCCCAAACCAAGCGCGCTACCAA
>JBASML010000338.1:0-1535 GCA_049656845.1 Syntrophaceticus sp. | reverse complement strand
AAGGACAGCCGGGAGCAGGCGGGTATCGTGAACATGATATTCTCGTGATTAAAGAGAATGGTGAAGTTGAAAACATTACCGGTTTCCCAGTTGGGCCAGAACACAATGTTATTAAAGCATAATAATTCAGACCAGGCCTTTTATATTGCCTAGGCAAACCAATGAGGGTGAACATCCTGACGGATCTACCAGCGAGCGACCCTATAGAAACCAGGTAACAGGACTGACGAAACAAGCTGTTGTCCTGACCAACCTGGAATCGGGAGTTAAGCGGTAGACCGTCAGGGTAGATTGCCCCCTATAAATTATTAAAAACTTTAGTATCCCCCACCAGTTGCAAACCTCTTCGAGGCTGAGTTTCCCGAAAAAAACATCATTTAGCAAATCTTTTTATTAAATGGTTAAAAATTACTCAAAAATAAAGGGGAGAAAATGTATGGGCACTACGGCAGAACAATTGGAACAAACTGATTCGCCAAACCATGGTTTAGTAAGAAGAGCTGCTTTAGCAGCTTCGCTCGGTACTGCCATCGAGTGGTTTGATTACGCTTCTTATGGTTACTTAGCTGTAATTATTGCATCAGTTTTTTTCCCACCTGGTGATCAAACAGCAGCATTACTATCAACATTTGCTGTATTTGCTATTTCATTTATAGTAAGGCCAATCGGTGGAGTAGTGTGGGGACATTATGGAGACAAACTAGGCCGTAAACTAACCTTAATGTTAGAGGTTACTATTATGTCATTATCCACTTTCTGCATCGGGCTAATACCCAGCTATGCCAAGATCGGTATATGGGCACCTACTTTATTGCTGATATGCCGTGTTGTCCAAGGTTTTTCGGCATCAGGTGAATACGCAGGTGCAGCTTCATTTCTAGCCGAATTTGCACCATCAAACAAAAGAGGGTTACTGGTCAGTTTGGTGCCAGCAAGTACAGCATTTGGGCTCATGAGCGGTGCTTTAATTGTAGCAATTCTAGAATTTAACTTGACAGAGGCAGCTTTATACAGCTGGGGTTGGCGTATTCCCTTCCTCTTAGCTCTTCCTTTAGGTCTAATAGTTCTGTATATGCGTACGAAACTGGAGGATACACCGGTATTTATTGAAATGCAAGAAAAAGCCAAGGCATCCAAACAAGATGATGAATCCTCTATCGAAGCCGGGTCATTCGCAGGAGTTATGAAACATAAGAAAAACGTCCTTCGGGCATTCGGCATTGTCTTGCTCAACGCAGTCGGTTTTTATACCCTTCTCAGTTATATGCCCACATATCTCATCGAGGAAGTAGGCTATAGCAAAATTCAAGGAACATTAATTACCCTTGTCACATTAATTACCTATACTATAATGTTACCGATTGTTGGTTCGATTGCTGACCGTGTGGGCAGAAAACCGGTATTAATGACTGCCTGTGTTTTATTTCTGATTTTTGCATACCCAACATTTCACTTATTATCAAAAGGTCTTGCTTTTTCCATACTAGCTTTAATTCTCTTGGGTGCTATGCTAGCAGGAAATGACGGAGTACTTG
>JBASML010000337.1:0-20981 GCA_049656845.1 Syntrophaceticus sp. | reverse complement strand
CCTGATTAGTGATTCCACATATTTTAACCTTGCAGCCATCCCTCATCAAGGTAGTTCCTCTCCTCATTATTTTCAATGATTCGTGCTCCGGTGTTGTCTACCTCTGTTTCGATAATCCTGCTGGAGGGGAAACCCTGATCATGCAGGTATTTTAAAATGCGGTTGTAAACCAGAGGCTTTCTGGTAAGGGCATAGACCGTAGGACCTACAGAGCTCATTCCCGCCGCCTCGGCCCCCATTTCACGAAAAAGCCCAATATAATGGAAGATGGGTGCACCGCACATACCATGCTGTTCGCATTCCGCTCTTTTGGAACCGGTAAAGGATATGTCCAACAGGGCTTCACCGATGGCCTCCAGGTCGTCTTTTACTATTGCTGGAAGGAGATCCAGCAGAATCATATGGGCTTTGGAATTCCCCATCCGTGCATCAAGAAAGCGGGCACGCCTCTGTAAAAGCCCTACCTCAGCATCTGCTGCGGTATCTTTTCCTGTGTACTCATCCTCCAGGCTGGGCACATCCGGGATCAGGATAATCACTTTGGTATCCTTCAGCGGTGCGCGGTAAATCATCTCGGCATCATCGGATCCGACGACCAAACCGCCGTTGATTCCTACCATGGAACCGATTCCTGTTTCAAAGGTTCTGATGATATAGCCGTTTCCACTGGGGCTTTCTTCACAGGCGTTGTAGCCGGTGATGCGCCGCAGCTCTCGATTGTTGAAAGGCCTGCCTAAAACCTCATTAATGCCGATACAGGCGGCACACATGGTTCCGGAGGATGAACCCAGTCCAACATGACGCCTTTTATGGTCATCAAGCTCAATCACCAGACCGCCTGGGTATTGAAGTATCTCTTTGAAAACCCGGGCAAAGTGAAGAGCGATTAAGGGGCGTTCCCCATTAACGATGATTTCCGGCTCTTTAGTGGACCGGACCCGGGCTCGCAGGTAAACTCCGATCCCCAGGCCGATACCCCCTCCCCCTACCCGTTCGATGCTGAAACGGTTCATGTCCAGCACCGCCAGGTGCAGCCGTGCGGGAACGATCACTTCTACTTCCCGTTCTACCACATGTGAGACAGTACGCGGTGCAACACCGCACTGCTCGGGATAAATGATGAATTCCTGCTCGCCCGGCTCAAATTCCTCCAGAACAGCGGTTAATTGGTCACAGGGGCTACCGATGATCGGTATTTCTATCTTTTGTTTCTGGGGGTGCCGGGCAATTTGCCTTGCTTGCATACAAAATCCTCCTCTCCCGTCATACCGTACTTCCAGGATTGAAAAAAATTAGACCAGTCTACTCTCCCCCTTTCTCAACAGGCGGCTGCAGCTGGTCATATGAAAACAATACACTCCTATAGGTAGGAGTGCTGGCTGAAATCCTCCTATATGCTGCCGTCCTGCCGTTCTACATTTTAAATCCAAAAAGACCTACCGTTTTACCAAAGCATCCAAGCTAATGTAAACAGTATACTGAATACTGATTTATTTTTAATCCGGATGCCCTACCGTTTTACTCGTATTAATAAATATTATACGTGTGGTGGAGAATATTACAAGGGGTTTAACTGAAATTATTATACTGTTGTACCGCTTTTACACAGATCAGGTAGATCAGGTGGATTAGGAAGTAGCGGTTTCCCTGCTCTATCAATTTTACCATCAAAGCCACCTTCAGGCTGATCTCACCTCACCTCTACCTAGAGCTTTGGCATTGTGGCAGCAGGTAGGCGGTCTTCAGGCTGATCTATACCTTACCTCTATCTCACCTCTGGTTTTGGCCTTCATGTTCAGGTGATTAACTATAATTGCTCCTGATCGCTGATTCGAATAAAACAGAAAAGCTAGCCTTCCTCCAGTTATTCTTAACATTAATATTACCTTAATAAAGGTGTCACCTTTTTTAACATAACTCTAAAGCAGTGTTAAACTTTCAGATTTATAATGACAATAAAACTAATCATATAAGGTTTAAGGTTCAAGGTTCAATCTGGGTGGTGGTTGTGATGGTTGTCTCCCAGCTGTGGGAAGTAAATCAGGGTTACAGTAAGACTGAGCAAAACCAGAAGAGAACAAAGATGGGAAAACTATTGCAGGTGCAGGACTGAGGCATCAATCGCTAACTACAATTCTTTGGGTAAAACAGGGGTGGATAACACTGAGATGCAGGACTGCGGCATCAATTGCAAACTGGTGACGCATGAGGTGTTTGAGCGATTGCCCAAAATTTTTTAGCATAGATTACCCGTTTCTGTTTTTTTGCGGAGCAGGATGCGGCGATTATTGATGTGTCATTACGCATTTTATCGATGAGGGTAAAGGCATCTATCAGGGGGATGCGGCGATTATTGATTGTGCCAGTACTGGCTGCAGATGAATGATCTTAATGGAAGTGGGATCAAATTTGATATAATAAGATTAGAAGGAAATAAATGATAATTGGCGGAAACTGATATTCACGGTTATCGCCCTGTTTTAGAGTCTATGCTTTTTATTTATGCAAAAATTGAATCAGGAGAGAAAAGGGAAACATAAGGAGGTAGACATGTCTGCCAGGATTCTTGTAGTAGACGATGAAGAAGCTATTGTGAGACTTGTTTCATATAATTTGCAGAAGGAGGGCTTTGACACACTAGCTGCTGCAGATGGGCGGGAGGCCTGGGAAATTATCCGGCGAGAGAAACCGGATCTGGTTGTTTTGGATATCATGCTGCCGGAAATGGACGGATTTGCCCTCTGTCGTCTGCTGCGTCAAGAGAAGATTTTAACCCCAATCTTAATGCTTACCGCCAAGGATGAGGAGATCGATAAGGTGCTGGGCTTGGAACTGGGAGCAGATGATTACCTAACTAAGCCGTTCAGCCCCCGGGAATTGGTGGCGCGGGTGAAGGCGATATTGCGCCGTACAGATGAGAGAGTGTCCAGTGAGGAAGGGGTGTTGACATTTGGCGATATGGTTATTTATCCAGAGAAGTATGAAGTCCAGCGCCGGGGCGAGGATGTGGAATTGACCCCTAGAGAATTTGAGCTGCTTCTTTTCCTCTGCCAGAATGCGGGGCTTGTCTTGAGTAGAGAACATATCCTAGAGAGGGTTTGGGATTATGATTATTACGGGGATACTCGGGTGGTGGATGTGCATATTAGGCATCTAAGGGAAAAGATTGAGCTTGACCCCAGCAATCCTATATATATTAAAACCGTGCGGGGGGTGGGTTACAAGTTTCAACAGCCAGAAGAGTAAACAAGATCTCCGTTAGACTGACCCTGGGGTTTCTTATTATCCTTGGGGGGGCTATTTTACTTGTAGGGATTGTTTTTTATCGCTATGTACCTTATGGCAGTATAAAACAGGCCTTGGCAGTGCTGATTTTGATTTTTATTGTTAGCGTGGTCCTGGCATTTTTACTGGTACAGAGGGTTACCTTACCCCTGGGAGAATTTGTGCAGGTTGTGGGGCAGCTTGCCCAGGGCAACTGGAATGCCCGTGTCAAATACCGGAATCAGGATGAACTGGGTGAGGTAGCAAACTCCCTGAATATTTTTGCCGATAAAATCAAGGAAACCGTCAGCGCTCTGGAAGAGAGTAAAGGCAGGCTGGAGGCCATTCTTGTCAATATGGAAAGTGGTGTGCTGTTGGTGAACAGCAGCGGACAGGTGATTTTGGTTAATCCAGCTGCAGAGAAAACCCTGGGTGTTTGCAGTAAAGATATACTTGGAAAATCTCAGATTGAAGCCATCCAGAATTATTCTTTGAGCAGTCTGATATCTGGGGTGCTCACAGAGTGGCAGACACAGAGTGCAGAAATTTCTCTTTTTTATCCTGAAGAAAGCATTCTTGAAGCAACCGCTGCCCCTGTTTTGGTGGAGGGGGAGAGAATGTCCGGTGTGGTGGTGGTACTCTATGATCTTACCAAGATCAGACAATTGGAAAGGATGCGGACAGAGTTTGTGGCCAATGTTTCCCATGAACTGAAAACTCCAGTGACATCGATCAAGGGCTTTGCAGAAACACTTCTCGATGGTGCTCTTTACAACTATCGTTCTGCTGAAGAATTTGTGAACATAATCAATGAAGAGGCGAACCGGCTGAGTCGGCTTGTCAATGATTTCCTTGAGCTTTCCCGCATTGAGTTTCGGGAAGTAAAGCCGCAGCGTACACCCTTGGATCTGACGTCAGAAATTAAAAAGATAATTGATATCATAGGGCCCCGGTTCCGGAAAAAGCAGCTTACTTTAAAGGCAGAACTTCCGAAACATCCCGTTGTTGTGCAAGCTGATTCCGATATGATTCGACAAGTTATTGAAAATCTGATGGATAACAGTTTTAAATATACACCTAGGGGTGGCCAAGTAACGGTTAGACTGCTGCCTGGCCAGGAAGAGGTTGTCGTAGTTGTAGAAGATAATGGGATCGGTATCCCGGCTGATGACCTGAGCCGTGTTTTTGAGCGATTTTATCGTGTAGACAAAACCCGAAGCCGTAAATTGGGTGGAACCGGGTTGGGCCTGGCTATTGTTAAACATATTGTCAATGCCCATGGTGGCCGTGTCTGGGTGGAGAGTGAATTTGGCAAGGGTTCTAGTTTCTATTTTTCCTTGCCTGTAGACAAGACAGGGGGTGCAGGATGGCATGGAAGAGAATAAGTTTGAGATCAGTGACCTAAATCTGTATTATGGTTCTAAACAAGTACTGAAACATATTAATCTGAATATTATTTCTCACCAGGTGACATCATTAATTGGGCCTTCAGGGTGCGGCAAGTCTAGTATGCTTAGAACATTAAACAGGATGAATGATCTTATTGCTGAGGCAAAAATAGAAGGTTCTGTGTTATTGGATGGATTTGATATATACAGCAATGGCCTTGATGTGGTAGAGCTGCGCAAACGGGTGGGAATGGTTTTTCAAAGGCCAAATCCTTTTCCTAAATCTATTTTTGAAAATGTTGCATATGGCCCGCGCCGCCACGGTATACGGGACAAAATGGTTCTCAGTGAGATTGTGGAAAAAAGCTTGCAGAAGGCTGCTCTCTGGGATGAGGTTAAGGATAGTTTACATAAGTCCGCATTCCAGCTGTCAGGAGGCCAGCAGCAGCGCCTCTGCATTGCCAGGGCTCTAGCGGTGGAACCCGAGGTGCTGCTCATGGATGAACCCTGCTCTGCATTGGATCCCATATCTACTGCCAGGGTAGAGGACCTTATCTATGAGCTTAAACAAGATTACACCATTGTTATTGTCACTCATAATATGCAGCAGGCAGCAAGAATTTCTCAAAACACCGCATTTTTGCTGGACGGGTCGCTGATTGAGTTTGGTGAAACTGAGAGACTATTTACAAACCCATCCAGGAAGGAGACAGAGGACTACATTACTGGCCGTTTTGGCTAAAAGAAAGGGGGAAAGGCCGGTGGCTAGAAAATCCTATAGTGAGCAGCTTGCCGGGCTGAAAGAGGATGTTTTAAAGATGGGCACTATGGCAGAAGAAGCAATCTTTTATGCTGTAAAATCCCTTAAAGAGCGGGATGATGAACTGGCCCAGAAGGTGGTTGACGGGGATGATGCCATCGATGATTTTATGATCCAGATTGAAGACTGCTGTATCAAACTTCTTGCTCTGCAGCAGCCTATGGCTGGGGACCTGCGGGTGATCACCACAGCCATCAAAATCATCACTGATCTGGAGAGGATGGCTGATCTGGCTGTAGACATTGCTAAGGTAACACTGCGGATTTCCGGGCAGCCACTGATCAAGCCGTTGATCGATGTTCCCCGGATGATGGAGATCACCCAGAAGATGACCAGAATCAGCTTGGAAGCTTATGTAAAAGAGGACCCGGAAATGGTGCTTTGTTTGATTGATTATGACCATGAAGTGGATGCTCTTTATAATCAAGTTTTCCGGGAGCTTTTGGTCTTCATGATGGAGGATCCTCATACAATCAAGCAGGCTGCACAGCTTCTTCTCGTTGCCAGGTTTTTAGAACGGATTGCGGATCATGCCACTAATGTAGGTGAGTGTGTTTATTATATGGTTAAGGGGGAGCGCAAGGAACTAAACTTTTAGTGCTCTTTATTTTTTAACAAGAGACAAGGGGTCTGGCAAGAAATTGCCAGGCTCATTTTTTATGTAATTAATCTTTAATTAATAATTCCTTAATCTTTGGCAAATACAATAAAGAGCAGGAATGCAGAAATAGATGTCGGCAGCCGGGGCCTGAGAAAGATGGACTTGGTTGATTAAGGGGTACTGTTGGCAAATAGAATGGGGGGCATGGGATGATTTATAGAGAAAAGCGCGGGGTAAGTGGGCTGATCATCACCTTGGTGATCCTGATGATCCTGGGCGGCTGTGCCCGCCCCAATTCTGCAAAAACCATCAATATTGCCGGCTCCTCCTCTGTGCAGCCTCTTACAGAGGAACTGGCCAACGCCTTTATGAAAGATAAACCGGAGATGACCATTAATGTAGCAGGTGGGGGTTCCAGTGCCGGGATTAAGGCGGTGCGGGATGGAACCGCAGATATCGGGGCCTCATCTAGGGAATTGAAAAAGGATGAGCAAGATGGATTAGTGGTGACACCTATTGCCATTGATGGGATTGTCCTTGTGGTCAACCCAGAAAACAAGGTGGAGAACCTGACTTTAGAACAGGTGCGCCGGATCTATACTGGGGAGATTACCAACTGGAAACAGGTTGGGGGAAAGGACGGGGTGATCAATGCCTTTACTAGGGAGGAAGGGTCCGGCACCCGTGGTGCTTTTGAAGATTTGGTGATGAAGGATTCCCAGATCAGCAGCAGGGTAGGAGTGCAGAATACCACCGGTTCTTTGCGCACTGCTGTAGCCTTGGATTCCCAAGCCATTGCTTATATTTCTCTGGGTAATGTCAATAAAAGCGTCAAAGTAGTGGCAGTGGATGGTGTTTTGCCTGGAGAAAAAACAATTAAAAACGGTTCTTATAAACTGGTGCGTTCCTTTTACTATCTGACCAGGGAGCAGCCTCGGGAAATTGCCAGGCAGTTTATTGAATTTGTTCTTAGCCCAGAGGGGCAGCGAATTGTTAGTCAGGATTTTGTGCCAGTCTCCGGCACCTAACAACCATCTTTTCCTAGGTGGCTGTCACCAGGGAAATAAAGGAAGGGTGATTGAGTGGTCGTATCTTTGAAGGAAAGGCTTTATCCGAAATTGCTTCTGCTTTGTGCGATGGCATCCACCTTGGTGGTGGTAATGGTAGGATTGTTTGTGTTTCTTGAGGGGTATCCTCTGCTGGCGAAAACGGGTTTTTTTAACTTTTTAATAGGGAAAGAATGGCTGCCAGGTGAAGGGGTATTCGGAATCTTGCCAATGGTTGTTGGTACACTGGCAGTAACCCTGGGGGCATTGATTATCGGGGTTCCCCTGGGTGTCACCACATCAATTTTCCTGGCGGAATATGCGCCTGGTAAAGTTGCTCTTTGGACGCGCAGGGCGGTGGAACTGTTGGCAGGAATTCCTTCTGTTGTTTATGGTTTATTCGGGATGACGGTCATTGTACCTATGGTACGCTATATTGCTGTGCATTGGTTCGGAGGTTTGTTATCTCCAGAGATGAAGACAGGGTTTGGGATTTTGGCTGCTTCTTTAGTTTTGGGAATTATGATTCTGCCTACAATTGTGAGCATTTCCGAAGATGCTCTGCGGGCGGTACCGAAAGAATATAAAGAGGGGTCCTATGCCCTGGGTGTGCCCCATTGGCAGACCATTTGCCATGCCATACTCCCTGCTGCCAGTACCGGGATCATGGCAGGTGTGGTGTTAGGGATGGGTAGGGCAATCGGTGAAACCATGGCGATCCTTATGGTTGCTGGAAATGCACCTGCTCTTCCCCGTTCTATATTTTCTCCTGCTCGAACCTTAAGTGGTAATATTGGCTTGGAGATGGCTTATGCTTCTGGGGAGCATGCCCAGGCACTCGTTGCTACAGGGGTGGTGCTCTTTCTGGTGATCATGATCTTGAACAGTTTTGCACTATTTATTGCAGGAAAGGGGGTAAGCGGCAGGTGAGTGTGCAGGTGCGAGAAAAGTTGGCGAAATGGTTGATCTGGGGTGCTGCTCTGCTCACTGTATCTTTTTTGGTTCTGATTATCGGTTATATCATGGTGCAGGGTTTGGGAAAGCTAAGCATCTCCTTTTTCCTGGAAAACCCGCGCAAAATGGGAAGTGCCGGGGGTATTTTTTCACCTTTGCTGGGCACCATTTACTTTACTTTGCTTACTATGCTCTTGGCAGTGCCTGTAGGTGTGGGAGCTGCGGTTTACCTGACCGAATTTACAGGTGAGGGCACTTTAGTGCGGGTGATCAGGTTTTTTACAGATGCCCTGGCAGGTATCCCCTCCATTGTTATCGGGCTTTTTGGTTTTGCTTTCTTTGTGGTGTTGCTGCGACCTATAACAGGGGGTTGGTCGATCCTTTCTGGTTCTCTTACAGCTTTCTGCATGATCCTACCTATTATTATCCGAGTTTCAGAGGAGGCGCTGCATGCTGTCCCTAATTCGTACCGAGAGGGGAGTCAGGCTTTAGGGGTGAGCAAATGGGATACAGTGGTACATGTGGTTTTGCCCAGTGCTCTACCAGGGATCTTTACAGCATCTCTCCTGGGAGTGGGACGGGTAATCGGTGAGACTGCTGCTTTGCTGCTCACCCTGGGCGGTTCCCTGCTGGTGCCCAAATCGGTTTTTAGCCCGGCGCGTACTCTCTCTATGCACCTCTACCTTGTGGCTATGGAAACTGGTGAATTCTCCATCGCCTTTGCCACAGCAGCTGTTTTGGTCCTGGTGATCCTCCTGCTTAACCTGGGCGGTTATTACCTGATGCAGCGCCTGAGCAAACGGCTGGCCGGGGGTTAGAAAAGTGTGGTGCCTCTTTCTGTTCTTCTGATACTGGTGCTGTTTGATGATACTCTAACCATCAACCATCAACCATCAACCACCAACCACCAACCACCAACCACCAACCACCAACCACCAATGACTAACTACCAACTACCAACTACCAACATTGGTTGACAAATGTTGTGGGGAAAACGTACAATTGAACAAGAAATGAGTATAAATGCGGAGTGTAAGGGATTGAGGGAGGCAAAATGGCTGTAGAAAATTTAATTCCGAAGATATACGACCCACACCAGGTGGAGGAGAAATGGTACGATTTTTGGTTGCGCAATAATTACTTTCATGCAGAACCTGATGAAGGGGGAGAGCCCTTTTGTATTGTGATTCCCCCTCCTAATGTCACTGGTTCCCTGCATCTGGGGCATGCCTTGGACAACACCATCCAGGATGTGTTGATACGCTGGCGGCGTATGCAGGGGTTTAATACCCTTTGGATGCCGGGCACAGATCACGCTGGTATCGCAACCCAGGCACGGGTAGAGGAATACCTGAGCAAAGAAGGGCTGAGCAAGTATGACCTTGGCCGTGAGAAGTTTTTAGAGCGTGTTTGGGACTGGAAGGAAGAGTACGGGGGGGAGATCATCAACCAGCTTAAAAGATTGGGTGCCTCCTGTGACTGGGAGCGGGAGCGTTTCACCATGGATGAAGGGTGTTCCCGGGCGGTGCGTGAGGTTTTCCGGCGCCTTTATGAGAAGGGATTGATCTATAAGGGAAGCTATATTATCAACTGGTGCCCGAAGTGCCAGACCACCATTTCAGATATCGAAGTAGAACATAAGGATGAGGATTCCAAACTATATTATGTCAACTATCCCGCTGCGGATGGGGGAACCGGTTTTATAACAGTGGCCACAACCCGCCCAGAAACCATGATGGGTGATACTGGGGTTGCTGTTCATCCAGATGATCATCGCTACAGCCATTTGATCGGTAAAAGGGTAATCCTGCCCTTAATGAACCGGGAGATACCGGTCGTCGCGGATGAGGCTGTGGATCCTGCTTTTGGAACGGGAGCAGTTAAGATAACCCCTGCTCACGATCCTGCTGACTTTGAGATGGGTATCCGTCACAAACTTCCACAGCTTGTTGTGATCGGAAAGGATGGTGTGCTCACACCAGAGGCAGGCAGGTATGCGGGGATGACCAGGGAGGAAGCACGCCGCCAGGTGGTGCAGGATCTTGCAGATCAGGGTCTGCTGCTTAAAGTGGAGGATTACTCTCACGCGGTTGGCCACTGCTACCGCTGCAGCACTACAATTGAGCCCCTGGTCTCAGAGCAGTGGTTTGTGCGCATGAAGCCCCTGGCGGAACCAGCTATGCAAGCTGTAAGAGATGGTCGCATCCGCTTTGTGCCTGAGCGCTTTACTAAGATCTACCTCAACTGGCTGGAAGATATTAGAGACTGGTGCATTTCCCGACAGCTGTGGTGGGGGCACCGCATCCCGGTCTGGTACTGCCAGGATTGTGGTGAGGTTATTTGCGCCTCTGATGATCCACAGGAGTGTACCAAATGCGGTAGCACCAAATTGGAGCAGGACCCGGATGTTTTGGACACATGGTTTAGCTCTGCTTTATGGCCTTTTTCTACCTTGGGTTGGCCGGAAAAAACAAAGGAATTGGATTTCTATTACCCTACTTCTGTGCTGGTAACTGGAAGAGATATTATCTTCTTTTGGGTGGCAAGGATGATCTTTATGGCCCTTGAATTCATGCAGGAAGTGCCCTTCCGGGATGTGTTTATCCATGGCTTGATCCTGGATGCTCAGGGTCGCAAGATGAGCAAATCCCTACGTAATGGGATTGACCCGCTGGAGGTCATCGACAAGTATGGAGCTGACACCCTGCGCTTTACCCTGCTTACCGGGAATACACCTGGTAACGACCTTCGCTTTTACTGGGAGAAGGTTGAAGGCACCAGGAACTTTGCCAACAAGGTGTGGAATGCCTCTCGCTTTGCCATGATGAACCTGGAGGATTTTCGCCTGCAAGATGCTGCTGATCTGGATGACCGGGAACAGCTGGAACTTGCTGACCGCTGGATCTTGAGTAGATTTAATAAGACAGTAGAAGAGGTAACTGCGAATTTAGAAGCCTATGAATTGGGCGAGGCTGCCCGCATCATTTATGAGTTTATTTGGAATGAGTTATGTGACTGGTATATTGAAATGATCAAACCCAGGCTGTATGGGAAAGAGAGCCTAGAAAGCAAACTGATAGCTCAAAGTGTGCTTAATTATGTGTTAGTTCATACACTAGAACTTTTACATCCTTTCATGCCATTTCTGACCGAGGAGATCTGGCAGCACCTACCCCATACAGGGGAGAGCATCATGATCACCTCCTGGCCGCGTGTAGATGCTGAACAAGTCGACCAGGAAAGTGAGGAACTGATGGAGTTCCTGATGGAGGCCATTCGCGGGATTAGGAATATGCGTGGGGAGATGAAGATTCACCCGGGCAAATCAGTCAGGTGTGTGGCTGTTGCTGCTCCTGAGGAAGGCAAGCTGCTGCAGAAGTATACTTCTTATATCGAACTCCTTGCCAACTGTGAACTGGAAATTGCAGGCCTGGGGCATCCAAAGCCGAAACAAGCATTGAGTGCAGTTGTACGAGGAACTGAAATCTACCTGCCCCTGGCAGGGCTTGTGGATCTGGATAAGGAGCTTGCACGCCTGGAAAAAGAGGAGCGAACCATCGATGGGGTACTGCAGCGGGTGCAGAAAAAGCTTTCTAATGAGCAGTTTCTGGCCAAGGCACCACCTGAGGTGGTGGAGAAAGAAAGGGAAAAGGAAGCTGAACTGGAAAAGACCAAAGAGGCTATCCACCGCCGCCTTACAGCCCTCAAGTCCTAATGACAGCGGGGCCAAGCTTTTTGCGGCAAATTTTAACGTGAAATAGTGCAGGCCAAATAGCTGTCCGGGAAGGGCACTGCTCTGCAAGGAATTTTGGAGCGAGGTTTAAATGAGTGTGTGAAATTATTGAAGATGTGGCGCATGTAACCCCCTGGTGAGATTTCTTATGTGATCTGGGATATTATCAAGAAAAAAAGATGGTGATCAATGGTGAAACCAACACGCAGCAAGATTTTACAAGAACTCAATACATCGATTATGAAAGGGGATACCCAGGAGGCAGCACACCTTATTGAGCTGGGTATCAAAAACAATTTAAGCTCTCAGGAAATCATAGATAATGTACTTATACCTGTAAGTAAGCGCATCGCGGAAAAGTTCCGCGGCGCAGATTTTTACATCCCTGATGTGCTTTTTGCCTTGCGCCCTATTAAAACTGGTATTACGGTACTCAAGAATCTTTCTCCACAGGTCACTAAATATCCCCATAAGATTGTAATCGCTACAGTAGCAGGTGATATACATGATATTGGGAAAAGCCTGGTCGCCATATTTCTCCAAATAAATGGTTTCGAAGTTATTGATCTAGGTGTCGATGTGCCAGCAGATCAGATTTCACAAGCTGTAGAGGAGCATCAGCCAGCAGTGCTTGCTCTCTCATCACTGCTAACCACAACCATGGGAGAAATGGCTAATGTTATCGAAACATTGGAAAAAAACCGGCTGCGCCGATCATTGAAAGTCATTGTAGGAGGTGGGCCAGTATCTGAGAATTTTGCGGAATTTATTGGCGCCGATGGTTACTCCCCCCATGCCCCGGAGACCATTAATTTGGTTAAAAGGCTGCTCTAAAACCTGTTTTTATAATCACTGGGGCTTAGGCCTATCTGTTTTTTAAAAACCTTGCAAAAATAACTGCGGTCACCAAAGCCCACCTTTTTTGCTGTTTCACTAACTGTCAAATCGGTCCCCTGCAAAAGGCGTCTTGCCTCCTCGATGCGTATCCTGTTGATCTGCTCTGTGATTGTATACCCCTTTTTTTGTTTAAAAATACGGCTTAAATAGGAGGGGCTGATATGGCAGTGGGTGGCGATAGCCTTTAAAGAAAGCTCCTGTGAGGGATAGTTTTCTCTGATATAAGAAATGGCACGATTAATTGTTGTTTCTTGAGGATCTGCATCCTTTTCTGTGAGCAGATCGATATAGCTATTTCCTGTTGTGAGCAGCCAGAGGATTACCTTTTCTACAGTATCAGCTTCTTCTAATTCATTTAACTTTTTGAAACTGTAGCGAATGGATTCTTCAAATTTTGTGCCGCATTCTGTGGCAAAACGCGTCAGCAAGCTGATAAACTCGATGCTTAGCCCTTTGATGATTTCTATTTTGCCTTTACTGTGTGTGAAGAACTTGACTGCCAGTTGTTTTAGCAGTTCTCTGGATGATTCTTGATGGGAAAGCCTTATTTCTTTGAAAAACTTGTTTTCTAATTCTAAAATGTCGTGTTCAACTGTTCCTTGAGTTTGGATGCTCTCTTTTTCTTTATAGTTTTCGTTCCAGAGCCAGGAACTGATCATGCGTAGTTTTTGCTGGTAGTCAAGGGTAGATGTGCCGCTGTGAGCAAAATAATTAGCGGTTACAAATAAAAGATCAGCAGCAGCCTGCATCTGCTCTGCCGAAATAACCTCCAGTTTTTTTGCGGCCTCTCTCAGTGCAGCATTGTCAATATTCAGTTTCTTTGTAGTTTCCATAATCTCCTGAATGTAGTATTCATCCGGATTCCACATCAGAACCTGTCCACAGATAAAATTGCCTTCATGCCTACCATCCAGTAAGATTGGACACGCCCAGGCAATTAAACCCGCATGACACTTGAAAAAATAAGGCTCATTCCATTTTTCAGCTTCTCTACCTGCTCTGGCATAGGAGCCATAACAGCATTCTAAGCCTTTGGCAGTAGACTTGATTAGACGGCAAAAATCTGGTTCTTCTTTTGTTGATGTGAGCAGGTAACTGCCATCAACACTTGTTACTGCAACGTTCATCCTGGTGATGATCGAAAAAGAATTCAACAGGCGCTCGAGCATTTTGTTGTCATTTAGTTTTTCTATATAATTCTCTTTTTGCATGGAAAATACTGACATTATCCTACGTGTTCCTCCTTTCTTTACACGGTTTTGTATATCCTGGGATTTGCTCTGCTGGATCGGTTGTGTAAAGTTTGCAACAATTACAACTATATAGAAAGAGATGTGTCTTTTTTTGACCTGTGTGAAATAATTCGCTCTGGAGTTGTCGAACTCCTTTTTTTATTGTACCTATTTAGTCTAGGTCTTTTAATGCAACTAAATACAGTTAATTGATAAATGATTTTCTACATGGATTTGTCTGTTTCTGAGCAAATTAATACACATGGATCACCTGTTTTCTCTACTGAATAAAAAAATTATTCACAGGGTTGGTCAAGGGATATGAAGAAGCTATTTTCACAAGAGATGGGGGGTTTCATTAAGTTTGAAGGGGCCTGCCTAGGGGTCTGTGAGAAAGGCAGTCCAGCGGCGTTTGCGTTAGGGAGGTACGGGCGCCGCCTGGAGCCGTTCTCTGAAACGAACCCATAGTGTTAGTGGTTTTACAAAAGGAATGTAAGTGAAGCTGATAATGCCTAAAAGACTTTGAGGGGGGTTAAGGAGTGGAAGGTTCTACTAATGGGAAAAACGTAAAGCTTGATCCGAAAATTTTCTGGCCGGCCCTGGTGGTACTTGTTGGCCTTACTATTCCTCTTGCTCTTAATGTGGATACAGCTGGCCCGATCCTCAACAAGATACTTCATGCTATCACAAATCAGTTTGCCTGGCTTTTTGAGATTGCGGTGCTGGGTATTGCAGTGTTCCTCATCTGGCTGGCCTTCAGCCGTTATGGGAAACTGAGGTTTGGTACGGAAAAACCGGAGTTTAGCAATCTGACATGGTTTGGATTGTTGTTTACCGCAGGGATGGGTACGAGCATCATGTTTTGGGCTTTTATGGAGCCCATGCATTACTTGATTTCTCCTCCTTTTGGCTTTGCCCCACACTCTATTGAGGCAGCAGAGTGGGCGATTCCTTATGGGATGTTTCATTGGGGGATCACTGGGTGGGGAATTTACTGTATCCCTACTTTAGCTATTGCCTTTTCTTATTATGTTTTAAAATACCCCACATTGAGGATCAGCACCGCTTGTAAGGGTGTCCTTGGCGATAAGGCAGACGGATGGTTGGGTAAAGTTATTGATATTGCCATTATATGGGGTTTGGTCGGCGGCTTGGCCACATCTTTGGGGTTGGGAGTTCCTATGGTTTCTCAGTGTGTAAGTCATATTACAGGGATTCCACGCACATTTACCATGGATGTGGTGATTATTATTTGTTGGATTGCACTGTTCAGCGGCAGTGCCTACCTGGGGCTGTATAAGGGAATAAAGTGGCTGGCCAATATCAATATCTATTTGGCCATTGGGCTTGCGGCATTTGCTTTCCTGGTGGGGCCAACATCATTTGTCCTCAATAATGCTGCGAACAGCCTGGGTTTGATGCTGCAAAATATTATTCGTATGAGCCTGTGGACCGATCCTATTGCCAATAGTGGTTTCCCACAGGCTTGGACTGTCTTTTACTGGGCGTGGTGGTTTACATCGGCACCCTTTATGGGGTTATTCGTTGCCCGTGTTTCTCGAGGGCGCACTGTCAGGGAGATAATTTTTGCGGAAATGGTCTTGGGTCCCTTGGGATGCTGGATCTGGTTCTGGATCTTTGGTGGCTACGGGCTCCATTTAGAGCTGAACCATATTGTGCCGGTAACCAAAATATTGCAGGAAAGCGGGGGTCCGCAGGCTGTTGTAGCCATTTTAAACTCATTTCCCGTTGCCTGGTTAATTATACCGATTTTCACCATATTAGCATTCATCTTTTTAGCTACTTCTCTTGATTCTGCAACTTATGTTTTAGCATCTATCGCTTCCAAAGAGTTGACAGGCACCCAACAGCCAGCCAAATGGCACAGGTTGCTGTGGGCACTGGTGATGGGCAGTATGACACTGGTTCTATTAAAGATTGGTGGATTGAATGTGATTCAAACATCAGCTGTGGTTTTTGCCATCCCGGTTTTGATTATTTTTCTGCTATTGGCGGTTTCCTTTTTCAATTGGGCGAAGGAAGAGATGGAAATGAGGGATTTGGCTGCTACTGCGGTATGCCCAGACCATGAAGAGGGGGTGAACAACCTCTAGCTTACTGTTTTCTTTACACTGATACCAATGTTAAATGGTGAGGAATTATCTAATTAAGGAGATGATAGCAGTTGGCCAGAAGTATTTTAACTGTTTTAAGTGAGCAAGAGGTCCAGCGGATTCATGAGGCAAGCCTCAAGATTTTGCAGGAATTTGGAGTCAAGATCGATGATGAGGGCCTGAGAAATGATCTGGTGGATTTAGGGTGTGAGGTTGAAGGGAATAGGGTAAAGATTCCTCCCACTGTGGTGGAAAAAGTTGTGGATAATGTCAAACAACATAACCATCTTACCTTTACGAGCCGTACCGGGTATACGGTGGAAATGACTCCAGATACAACAGTAACCCATACAGCCGGGGGCCTTCCTGATATTATCGATCTGGAGACTGGAGCAAAAAGGCGCCCCCTTACAGATGATTTCATTGCCAGTATGCGTTTAATCAACCAATTGGAATATCCTGAATTTCCTTGTGCCCTGGTGTATCCTGATGATGTTCCTTCACAGATTAACCAGGTGAAACAGGTTGAATTGATGTTTAGATATTCCAAGAAACCCATCTATAGCCCTGGTATTTCTTCTCCTGGTGAAGCTAAATATATCGTCAGACTGTTCAAGGCATTTGAGGAGAGCTATAAAGATGAGATAAAAAACCCTATGGGGAATGTATGTATCTCTCCAGAATCCCCATTGAACATACCGCAAGTTATTACAGATACCATGAAAGAGATCATCGGTGCGGGTATTGCTACATCAATTTTAAGTGCTCCGGTGGGTGGGATGACTGGTCCCCTGACCCTAGCTGGGGGATTAGCCCAGGTCAATGCGGAGATGCTGGCTTTTGCAACTGTGTGCTATGTGATCAATCCGGAAACGCCACTCTTTTATGGGTCACGGTTGTTCTATGCCAATATGAAAACTGGTTGCACTATTATGGGGCTGCCTGAGACAGGCCTTGCCAGTGCCGCGGCGGCTCAGTTAGCTGCTTATAACGGATTCTTGTCCGATGTTTTTGGGCTCTGTAATACATCCTGTACCTATGATGTTCAGAGTGGGTATGAAAAGGCTATCAACGGCCTTGTACCTACACTGGCAGGGGCCAGCTGGATCTCTGGCTTTGGTTCTATGGCCAGTTTAATGGTTGCTTCATATGAGGCGTTGGTAATCGACAGTGAGATCTTTTCCTTGATGAAGAGGGTTCTTGCTGGAATAACAGTTAATGATGACACCCTTGGGCTTGATGTTCTCCATAGTGCTATCAAGGGGGGTATGATTTTAGCTCACCCACATACGATCAAGCATTTAAAGGGTGGAGAATTATTTATCCCCAAATTGGGCTTTGACTCTGTATGGAGTGACTGGGTTAAGACTGGCAGCAAGGACATCCAGACTGTAGCCAGGGAGCGAGTTAAGGAACTAATTGAGAAAGATGAAATCGTGCCTCTTCCTGATGACCTGGAAAAAGAGGTTAACGAAATCATGGCAGAGGCAACTAAAGAATTGGTCAAATAGGGGAAATAACCTGTCAGATGGGCCACAAACTCAACCAGAAATATACTCCCCAATATTAATGCCATCTGGCAGGACCCCTTTTTTAATAAAAGAACAGCTACATGAAGAAAGGATGAGGAGAATTGTCACTAGAGCAATTAACAGCATGTGTTGTAGAAGCAGAGATGGATAATGTTGAAGAACTAATAAAAAAAGAGCTTGACGCAGGCACTGATCCTGCCATTGTCCTTAAGGACGGTTTAATCAAGGGTATGGATATCATAGGTAAAAAATACGAAGCAGGGGATCTCTTTTTGCCGGAGATGCTCGCTGCGGCTATGACTATGAAGGCTGGAGTTGAGTATTTGAAACCACATTTGGTGGGTGACTCTGCTGAGTCAGCTGGAAAAGTTGTTATCGGAACAGTTGAGGGAGATATTCATGATATCGGCAAAAACTTGGTAGCTATGATGCTCGAAGGAGCAGGTTTCCAGGTTGTTGATTTAGGGATTGATGTCCCAACAGAAGATATCGTGAAAGCGGTAAAAGAGCACAAACCACAGATTCTCGGGCTCTCAGCGTTGCTGACCAATACCATGCCTGCTATCAAAACAACTATTGATGCTCTCAAAGAAGCAGGGCTTCGTGATCAGGTAAGGATTATGATCGGTGGTGCACCAGTTACTCAGGAGTTTGCTGATCAGGTTGGCTCTGACGGCTATGCTTCTGATGCAGCAGGTGCTGTTGCTGTGGCTAGAGAGTTTATGAGTGCGTAAGATTTGCAGCCGGTTTCCCCAAATTCGGGGAAACCGGCGAAAACTAATAAGAAAAATGGAGGATGGGCAGATATGCTTTATATTGGTGAATCTATCAATGCCACAATCCAATCTGTCAAAAAAGCAATAATTGACAAAGACGAAAACTTTATTATTAACCTTGCCAAGGCTCAGGTAGAAACAGGCAGTGATCTGCTTGATGCTAATGCGGGTACAGGACTTGACCAGGAGGCTGAAGACCTGGTATGGCTAGTTGAATTAATACAGAAGAATATCGACATTACCCTCTGTTTGGATAGTTCTGATCCGAAAGCTCTTGAGGCTGCAATGAAGGTGCATAAGGGAGTTCCAATGATTAATTCCATCTCTGGAGAGGATCAAAAGATGGAAGCCATGCTTCCCCTGGTCTCATCAGCTCCTTGTAAGGTAATTGCGTTGTGCATCGGCAATAAGGGTATTCCAAAAACTCCAGAAGAACGTTTTGAGATTGGGCGCTTTGTCGTAAAGGAATTGGAGAAAGCGGGTGTTGCAAAGGAAAATATTTATCTTGATCCAATTGTGATGAGCGTTGCTACCGATAGTAATGCTTGTGTTGTGACACTGAAAACCCTCGAGATGATCAAAAAGGAATTGCCAGAAGTAAAAACTGTGTTGCCTGTTTCCAATGTGGGGTTTGGGCTGCCAGGTAGGACCTGGTTTAATTTGCTGTTGGCAGCATTTGCAGTGGAAAGGGGTCTAGATGCTCTGCTCTGTGATACCAGATCAAGAAAAATCATGACAAGTGTACTGGTTTCCCAGGCACTTCATGGAAGAGACAACTTCTGTCTTTCTTATTTAAAAGCACACAAAAAAGGCTTGCTTGATACACAAAAATAACAAAGGTGTTTATTAATACGAGGGAGGGATACTTGTATGTCAGAGAAAAAAGAAGTCAGTCTATGGAAAAACATGGGACTGCTGATTGTGCTGATGACCGGTGGCGCTCTTATCTATATGCTGCCATATCTGAGAGGCTATTACTACATCCCGCTCATGGAGGCCTTGAATTTCAATAACACCCAGATTGGCACTATGGCTGGTGTATATGGGACAACCTGTATCATCTCTTATTTCTTCGGTGGATGGATTGCTGACCGCGTTTCTGCGAGAAAACTATTGACCATTTCCTTTATATTCACTGGTCTTGGGGGGTTTTATTTGGCTACCTATCCCTCATATACCATGGTCTTGTTGCTCCACGTATACTGGGGGATTACGACAATTCTTACTTTCTGGGCGGCATTTATCAAGGCAACCCGCCAGTTGGCCGATATGTCAGAGCAGGGTAAAGCCTTTGGTTTCCTGGAAGGTGGTAGAGGTATTACCTATGCCATCATCATGTCTATTGCTCTTGCTTTGTTTGCAAAACTAGGTAGCGGTATAAAAGCATTAAACGCTGTTATCTACTTCTATTCTACACTGGTTATTTTAATCGGTATCATCACTTGGTTTGTTTTCAAGGATACAAATGATGACATTAGAACAGGAAGTAGTTTGCAGGATATTGTCACAGTTCTAAAAATGCCCAAGGTTTGGTTGATTGCCTTGATTATCTTCTGTTCTTACGCTGCTATTATCGCTCACCAGTATATTGCACCCTTCACTACCCATGTTTGGGGAGGGAGTGTAGTTTTAGGCGCGATTATGGCTATTATGGCTTCTTATGTGAGACCTGTAGCGGCAATTGGTGCAGGGTTCCTGGGAGATAAAGTTGGTTCATCTAAGATCATCTCTTATGGTTTTATTTTACTGCTTGCCGGGGTGCTTGGCCTTGTGTTCATACCTGCTAGTAGAAACTTGATTTATATCCTGGTTATTAACCTTGTGGTGTACTATCTAGCCATGTATGTGGTTCAGGGCCTGCATTATGCCTTATTGGAAGAAGGGGATATCCCCATGGCTATATCAGGAACAGCTATTGGGGTTATTTCTACCTTTGGCTATATTCCAGAAGTACTTGTTCCCCTATTGGCTGGTCATTTGCTGGACAAATTTCCTGGTGCTCTGGGGTATAAATATTTCTTTGGGATCCTGGCGGTATTACTGGTGATTGGGTTCTTTATCACCTTGTACTGGATGCGAGTTACTAAAAAGAAGAGGATGTTGATTTTGGAGGCAGCTGCTCAAAAAACACAATCATGATTTCTTATATAGGCATTAACTACTACGATATGTACTAGAAAACACAGCATAACTGAAATATAAAAAAAGCCAAAAATTCTTCATATTATGAAACAAGACAGATAGCAAGACAAATAGCTTATTCGAAATAAAAGCAGCAGTTATGGATGATGTCATAATGCCTTTAAAAAAGCGGGGACGGTTAATTTTTCGTAAAGAACTGTCCCTGCTTTATTTTATTCAGTTGGGGACACAAGGGGGGGGACACAAGGGGACTGTCCCTCTGTGTTGGGGACACAAGGGGACTGTCCCTCTGTGTTCATTTTGCCATCTCCTGTGGAGTCATGTGGGGACACAAGGGGACTGTCCCTCTGTGTTTTACTCCCAGGGTCCCAGGGGTAGATCTGTCTTAAAATGGCGTATTAGAGTTAAATATTACCATAAGTAGCGCTGGTCAAAATGCTGTGGTTATCATCTGCAAGAAGAATTGCCTGAAAACGGTAATT
>JBASML010000336.1:0-1593 GCA_049656845.1 Syntrophaceticus sp. | reverse complement strand
AGTTCTTCTATCAGCTGAGCCTGATGGTCACCTTGTAAGGAGATCACACCCATTGTTTTTCCTTCATATTCCGGCTTCCCACAGCATTCCACAACCTTGGCCACCAAAGCCCTGGCCTCAGGCTCATTGATTACCACCACGGTATCTTCATCCCTCCAGCCATCGGGAACATACACTGTAGCAACCGGTGGCTCCAACATTTCTGAGCGCTCAGGAATTCGTAGAGGCCGTATCTCACCGCCGTACATCAAGTCATTGCTGAACTGTATGATTTCCGGTACCGAACGGAAGTGTTCTTTTAACATTAAATGATCTGGAAATATAATTTGTGCAATATCAAAGAGGCTGGTCTGGAGGTCAAGCCTTTCAGATTGGGGGATCCCTTGTAGATAACGCTCCATTAGCTGATGCACCTGTGACTGCTCGATGCCCACGGATTCAGGGCTGATCTGGTTGTCATCACCAACGATTACAGCCTTTTTTGCCTTAAACAAAAGTGACAGAGCGAATATATCACTCTGGCTGCTTTCGTCCACGATTATTACATCAAAGCGCTCTCCGTTAGGAGGGAAATTTTCCAGTACCCGGTGAACCGGCATAATCCACACCGGAACTGCCTCTCGCGCAACCTGCATTTCCTTTCGAGCCTGCTGGCGGTACCTATCAACATACTTACCAGTCCCTTTTCCTATTCTTTTTATTATTTGAACCCAAGCAAAGAGACTACGCTTTTGAGTATCGGTTACTCGAGCCAACAGATGGTACCATACTTGTTTGGCAACTAGCCCAGCCAGCAGTTTTGCTTCCCTCTGCCGCTCTCGCTCTAACTGTATCTCGACCTCTTCACTGTTGCACTCACACTCCAGGAAGTTCAGCCATGCCGCTGCACGCTTCCACATCCACGCCTCCCTCCAGTCTGGCGGAGGAAATAGCGGTACCCCCCTCCCACCTCCGGCGTAGATAGAATCAGCCCAACGGGGAGCTATAGCACGCAGTCTGTCAAGCAGCGGTTCCATCTCTTCTAGCAGTGGCTCTAACGCCTTAATTCGGTGGAGTTCATCGAGGGCAGTCGCCCATTTGCTAGGATCCCTCTTATCTAAAGCCCGGAGTAATTGATCCCAAGATGCATGCAGCTTCTTTTCATTAGCACCATCGCGCGCTGCAGTAAAATAACTCCGCAGACCAGTAAAATAACTTTGACATTTATCAAGTTCATACCTGACTTTTGCAGCCTCAAAAGTATTAGCCAAGGCAATAAGCCAATTAGGGTCGGTCCATGCCCGCCAGCTAGAACCAAGGTATCTGCCAGCATCTTCTGAAAGGGATAAACATAACTCTACCCACTCTAGTGCCGCATAAATCACCCGGAGATTGTCTTCCACAGAAACGGTCATGCGGCGGGGAGAAAGAGCAGCATCAAGAGATGGCCCCTCAAAATCAGCAAGGACATCATTCCAAAAGGTAGCCAACTCCTGGGACATTTCTATCCGCTCAACAGCAAGAAGCAGTAGATCAACATCAGCTACCTGACTAATTGGCCTCCCGTCAACAGAACTTTCTCTGATTAATTGGGAAAATTCCCGTCCCGAGATG
>JBASML010000335.1:0-1820 GCA_049656845.1 Syntrophaceticus sp. | reverse complement strand
GTCTATATGATCCTGCCGAACCACCCCAGCGTATTAACACGTGTTTATTGTAAAAACATTGTGTGCATTATTGCTACCACCGAGCCATTCGCGCTGATTCTCAAAGTACCGATAATAGGCCAAAAAGCGTGTTGCCAAAAATAAATTTACCCCAAGAAAAGACGAAAGAATAGCGGTTTGAAGAGCAGCGATTTAAGATATCATCAAAATTGACCCCAGGAAATACCTAGACATTCAGTCATTAACAGTTAAACAGGCCTTTGAAAATAAAAGAGGAAATAAATGCAAACAGAAAGGGAAAACCATCTCTATTATCGAAGTTATATCTGAACAAGAAAAAACAACGAAAAGAGATGATTTCCCCATGGCTATTATACCGCAAAAAAATTTTTGGGTGGGAATAAGTTGAACAGTTAGGTGACTTAGAGCGATTACGTTTAGTGCTGCAGCATATGCCGGATGAAGAGTTAATGAGAGAACTAGAGAAAGATCGCGGCCACGGACGTGATGACTATCCAGTGCGGGGGATGTGGAACGCCATATTAGCCGGAATAGTCTATGAGCATAATTCCGTTGCCAGCCTAATCAGAGAACTCTCACGCAACGGCCAGCTAAGATTTATGTGCGGATTAGAAGGAGTTCCGACCTGCAGTGCATTCAGCAGGTTTTTAAAGACATTACTGTCCAAGGAAGAAGAAATAAACGCCATCTTTGACAAGCTGGTGAAAGAGCTTATAGAACGACTCCCGGACTTTGGAAAGATCCTGGCTGTAGACGGCAAAGCCATAGAGACACATGCCCGACCCAACAAAAAAGAAAAAGCAGACGGTAGAAGAGACACAGACGCCAACTTTGGTAAAAAAGTTTATAAAGGAAAGCGAGAAGACGGCACAACCTGGGAAAAAGTTGTGAGCTGGTTTGGCTATAAAGTGCATTTGCTGATAGATGCCAATTACGAACTGCCGGTGGCCTATACAGTAACCAAAGCCTCAGAGGCAGAGATCCCCCAGGCCCACAAACTAATAGATCAACTAGAAAAAACTCATCCAGATATATTAGAGCGGTGCGCTTACCTGACAGCCGACCGAGGATATGACGATGGCAAGCTGATCACAAAGGTATGGGATCAATACGAGATCAAGCCGATTATCGATATCCGCAACATGTGGAAAGACGGAGAAGAAACAAAAGTGGTAAAAGGCATGAAAAACGTAGTGTACAATTATCGAGGCACAGTATACTGCTACTGTCCGGAAACAGGGAAAAGAAGGGAGATGGCCTACGGCGGTTTCGAAAAAGATAGAGAGACGTTAAAATATCACTGTCCTGCAGAACATTATTGCAGTCAAAGCTGCTGCCCGGGGGGGAAAAACTGCCCGGTACAAAAATCAGTAAGAATCCCCCTGACAGAAGATCGCCGCGTATTTACACCGGTAGCCCGTTCCAGTTACAAATGGGATACGCTGTATAAGAAACGCCCAGCCGTAGAAAGAGTTAACAGCAGGCTGGATGTATCTTTCGGATTCGAGAACCATTACATCAAAGGGCAGAGCAAAATGACACTCAGAATGGGCATGGCACTCTGTGTAATGCTGGCGATGGCTGTGGGCAGGATAAAAGAAAACCAAAAGGATAAAATGCGCAGCCTTGTACAAGCAGTATAAAGCCAAAGTAGATTATTAAACAAGAAAAATACTCCCAGGGTCCCAGGGGTAGATCTGTCTTAAAATGGCGTATTAGAGTTAAATATTACCATAAGTAGCGCTGGTCAAAATGCTGTGGTTATCATCTGCAAGAAGAATTGCCTGAAAACGGTAATT
>JBASML010000334.1:0-1950 GCA_049656845.1 Syntrophaceticus sp. | reverse complement strand
GCTTACCTTGTACCAATAAGCCCTGAATCTTTTCAGGTAACTGCAAAAGCCGCAGGCTGTTAGCAATAAATGACCTGCTCTTGCCAACACGCAAAGCGATTTCTTCCTGGGTCAGTTGAAACTCATCTTTCAATCGTTGGTAAGCAAAGGCTTCTTCTATAGGATTGAGGTCCTCCCGTTGGATATTTTCAACCAGCATCATCTCACTGGAAACCTGGTCATCTACATCACGGATCACACAAGGAATGGTTTTTAAGTCTGCCATTTGACTGGCTCGCCAGCGTCTCTCCCCAACGATCAACTCATAGGAATCATCCCCTGCTGGCCGAACAACCACTGGCTGCATCACACCGTGAGTTTTAATAGAAACAGATAAATCCTCCAGTGCTTCTCGATCAAATTCCTGCCGGGCCTGAAAGGCACCTGGCTTAATTTTTTCTATAGGGAGTTCTACGATCTCTACAGCACCCTCTGCTCCCTCAGGCTCTGTAGGAATTAAAGCCTTTAGCCCTCGACCTAATCCTTTATTTTTCATGTTCTATCACTTCCTGTGCTAATTCCTGATAAAGCAGCGCCCCCCGGGAACGGGGATCATAGATGATGACCGGCTTACCATGGCTAGGCGCTTCACTGAGCCTCACATTTCGGGGAATAACAGTCCGAAATACCTTATTGCCAAAGTAGTTTTTTACCTCATCAACCACCTGTATTGCCAGATTTGTGCGAGCATCAAACATGGTTAAGAGCACACCTTCGAGCTCCAGTTGTGGATTAAGGCGGCGCTGCACTAAATTGATGGTTTGCAGCAGTTGTCCCACCCCTTCCAGGGCATAGTACTCACATTGAATGGGAATAAGAACGCGATCAGCTGCGGTGAGGGCGTTAATGGTGAGCAGACCCAGAGAGGGAGGGCAATCTATAAAGATATAGTGATAGTTGTCCTTAATTTTCTTTAAAGCATCACGCAGCCTGAACTCCCTGTTTTCCATTCCCACCATCTCAATTTCAGCCCCGGCCAGGCTTATATTAGCAGGGATCAAATCCAGGTTATTTATCTCTGATTTAACAACCACTTGTTCTGTTTCTATTTCACCCAGAAGTAAGTCATAGATAGAATGCTCCAAGCCATCACGGTCAATCCCCAGACCGCTCGTGGCATTACCCTGTGGGTCGATATCTACCAATAAGATCTTTCTCCCGTATGTAGCCAAGCAGGCACTCAGGTTAATTGCGGTAGTTGTTTTAGCTACTCCGCCTTTCTGGTTAGCAATGGTAATCACGCGATTAATTGATGGAGCCGTCTCCACATCTAGATTGTCAATTGTTTTTGATGATTGTTCCACGTGGAACATTCCTTTTCTTTTGTTTTGTTTTTTCTCTGTTTTTCTATTCCACAGCAAACCATCAACCTCCTGCCAAAAAAATACCCTCACTCTCAAATATTAATTGATAAAAGATTTGTACCTCAATTGTGATGTGTTCCAATCCTGAGAGGCAGTATCGCAAGCGGCAACAAACCGTCTTCAATAAAAAAGCAAATGCAGCCAGCGCTGGCACATAAAATGTATAACATCTGACGAGCGCTAAAACCTTTTTTGCCCCGATTTCCTTCTGTTTTAGGGATAAAAGCGGAGATAGTTTATATGCTTAAAAGCTGCCTCATTGGGTTCATGGATGTAATTTCCTTGTCTCAGCCATTGACAGGTGCAATTGATTATTTAAGCAGCTTATTTCATCTACTTCTTTCTGAACTCAATAAACCGCAGCTTTTCCTTGTCTGCCTTATATTGTTATATTATTCGCATTCTAACCATGGCTAGATTTCCATCACTAATTTCTTGAAGATTGCCAGTGCTTGCTTTTTTCTTAAGCGGATTGTCAGGGCATGTTTTTAGGTATCGGTACAGCTCTTTCTTCTCTGGGTTTGCGGCATCAATGGTTCTAGCCATC
>JBASML010000333.1:0-12568 GCA_049656845.1 Syntrophaceticus sp. | reverse complement strand
TAACATTAAGCTCAATTTCAATGAATCAGAAAATGCCAAAGCTACCGAAAATATGTTTTTTGGGGGAAATTTAAACAGCGAGGTCGCTGTAGATGACGTTGATTCTACAATTGTGCTGCGCCATACTGTTTACGATTCCAAGGGTCAGGAGTATACAGTGCCTATTGAATTAAAGAAAAAAGATGAAAATAAGTGGACATGGACACTAAATAACAACTCTATCATAGGGCCTAGAGGAAATATAGCAGTGGATACTGTTTCCGGGGAAATAACTTTCAATCAAAATGGAACATATCAATCGGCAACCTCGAATACAATCACTTTTCAACCGGCTGGCTCAGACCAACTTGTGATCACCTTGGATTTCTCCAAACTAACTCAGTATGGCTCACCTTACAGTGCTGCCATTGAAAGCCAAGATGGGTATAAGAGTGGTACACTGGAGAGCTATGCCATCGACCAGAACGGGGCAATTGAAGGTGTTTTTTCCAATGGAGTGAGCAGGCAACTGGGACAGATCGCACTTGCCCGTTTTACAAACCCAGCCGGGCTCTTAAAAGAGGGGAATTCTCTTTACTCAGTTACCAGCAACTCCGGAACACCGAACATTAATGTTGCTGGGAGCAGTGGCTTTGGTACTATTAAACCAGGTTCACTGGAGATGTCTAATGTGGATCTCTCCAGTGAATTTACTGAGATGATCATTACACAGCGGGGTTTTCAGGCTAATTCTCGGGTAATTACTGCCTCAGATGAGATGCTGCAGGAACTGGTTAACCTGAAACGGTAGTATAATAGAAATTTTTTAATTAGGGGCCTGCTGTAGAGAGCAGGCCCACCCCTAAGGGGCAAAAAGGGGTGCAGAGAACTTGATTTCTTTAACACGTCTTAATGGTCAAGAGTTTTTTGTGAATTCAGATCTCATTGAATCCGTAGAAAGCACTCCTGATACCGTTGTAACCCTAACAACGGGTAAAAAGTTTATTGTTAAAGAGGATCCCTTAGAAGTGATAAGGCGAATCGTAAACTTTCGCAGATCGATTTCCCGCAGTTTGCTGCAGCAAGAACAGGATCACTTCGCAGAGGATGGTGAAGTGTAATGAATGGAGAAAACGACAAAGAACTTGTTTCTCAGGAGCAGAGCGGAAAAGGGATTGTAATTAACCAAAAAATCCTAATCTTCATATGTGTGGCTGTTAGTATTTGTGCAGTGATTGCGCTGTTTAGTGCATTTTTAGTTATGAAAGGCGGTATAGGGAAAAACGAATCTTCAACTAAAACAAAAAATGCAGCAGCTGAGATAGGGCCGCTTTTTGAAGTTGGGGAGTTTACTACAAACCTGGCTCCCGGCGGTGAAAAGAAATATATAAAGGTTACAGTTGTTTTGGAGATGAATAACCCCTCTTTAGAAAAAGAAATTTAGGAAAAACTTCCAATTCTAAAAGATAAAATTATAATTTTCTTTAATAGTAAAACAAGTGATGATCTGAATGCAGAGAACCGTGCTCATTTAAAAAAAGCCATACTAACCGATCTCAATAGCTGTTTAAGTACAGGGGAGATTAATAATATATATTTTTCGGATCTGGTTCTACAGTAATAATAAAGAGATAGGAGGTGCGGGTTGTGGGAGAGATATTATCCCAGAATGAAATTGACAGTTTATTAAAAGCTCTTGTTTCAGGAAAGGTTACAGCAGAAGAACTCAAAGAGGGGGAACAAGCTAAAAGGATTAGGAATTATGATTTTCGTAGACCAAATAAATTTTCCAAGGAACAGATCAACACCCTGGAGATGATTTATGATAATTATGCCAGTTCAGTGTCAACTTTTCTTTCTGGTTTACTTAGGATAATAGTGCAAATATCTTTATTATCTGTAGAACAACTGACCTATGAAGAATTTATTCGCTCTCTTCCTGACCCTTCTGTTATATTAATTTTTAATATGGAACCTCTTGAAGGCAATGGCATTTTGGAAATTAAAACCCCACTTGCCTTAAGCCTGATAGATTTGCTCTTAGGAGGACGCGGTGACTTGAATATAGAAAGCCGCTCTTTGACCGAAATAGAACGCACCATTATGTGGAGGATAGGACAGCAAATGCTAGATACTTCCCAGGAAGTATGGACCAATATTTTGGATTTTCGCCCGAAGATAGAAGTTATTGAAACAAATCCACAATTTGCACAGATCGTTTCCCCAACAGAAATGGTTATTTTGATTTCGCTGGAAACAAAGATCGGTAAAAACGATGGTATTATAAGTTATTGTTTTCCATATTTGGCCTTAGAGCCTGTTTTAGATAAATTAAGTGCGCAATACTGGTTTAACAGGGATGCAGGAGAGGTAAAACATGAACAGCAGCATTTCCTCAAGGAGCAACTCCTATCTGCCAAACTACCGCTCAAAGTGGTTCTTGGTTCGAGTGTTATAACTGTGCGAGATTTGCTTGAGATTCAGGTAGGGGATGTCGTGCCAATAGACCGTAGTGTCAACGAGGACTTTATGGTTTATATTGGTAATAATCCTAAATTTGCTGCAAAACCTGGAGTTTCTCGTAATAGACTTGCTATTCAAATTACTGATTTCCTCGAGAACGGAGGGTCATATTGTGAATGAAAATGGGTTAACCCAAGAGGAAATTGATGCACTTTTGAGAAGAGATAATATAGATGAATTTCTCACAGACATGGAACTGGATGCTCTTGGTGAAATAGCTAATATTACTATGGGAACAGCAGCCACTGCTCTCTCCAATTTGATCAATAGAAAAGTTGAAATTACGACACCGCAGGTCTCGATAACAAATCAATCCGAACTAAGTGATGATTATCCTTTACCTTATGTTATAGTGAATGTTCAGTATACTGAAGGATTGACTGGAGATAACATCCTTATTATTAAAATAGAAGATGCTGGCTTAATTGTTGACCTGATGATGGGTGGGGATGGCAGCGAAACTCCTCAAGAGTTAAGTGAAATGCATTTGAGTGCCATTGGAGAAGCAATGAATCAGATGATGGGCTCAGGGGCAACTGCTATGTCTACAATTTTTCAAAAAAAGGTTGGAATTTCTCCCCCATCTGTACGTATAGTTAACCTGGCTGAGGACAAGTTACATGAGTCTGCAGATGATGTTCAGTTGGTAAAGATTGTTTTTAACCTATCTATTGAGGGGATTATTGATAGTGAAATTATGCAAATCATGCCAGTTGATTTTGCAAAACAGACTAGTAAGTATCTATTAACGGGTATTGAGGATAACAAACAGCAGCAGTCTGAGCAGTCACCTGTGATATCTGCAGAAGAAGAAGTGTCTGATAACAATCAAACAGCTGAAATGAATAATAATATGCCAGGTATTGCAGTACAGCAAGTACAATTTGCTCCCCTTACGGAAAATGCAGCTCCAAAAAAGACAGGTAATATGTCTTTGATTTTGGATGTTCCCCTACAGTTTTCTGTGGAATTGGGGAGAACTCAAAAAACGATCAAAGATATTTTAGAATTAGGGCCAGGGGCTGTTGTGGAGTTGGATAAACTAGCAGGGGAAACTGTTGATATTTTTGTCAATGGAAAATTTATTGCCAAAGGGGAAGTAGTAGTTATCGATGAAAATTATGGGGTTAGGATAACTGAAATCTTGAGTTCAAAAGAAAGAATCAATAACCTGAGGTAAGTTTATTTGTGGAGGATGATAACTGTTGGATAAAAGCGTTTTAATCAATGATGATATTGAGTTGGTGTGGATAATGTTGAAGAGCAGATAATAAATGGCTAGCTGATGGTTAGGAGTATAGTTTATCACTATGTTTTCCACATCTCTGAATGTAATAAATGGCTAGCTGATGGTTAGGAATGCTAGCAATGACATAGCAACTGTTACTAAATACAAGGAACTGCGGGCGGATCTAGTGATGAGGGTATTATTATGTCAGAACATAATAGGAAGAGTACTCTAAAAGAGATCTGTAGAATTGATCCCCAGGCTCAAGTCATTATGTATAGTGACAAAAGACAACAGAGAGAGATTGTAGTCAACTTTAGCAACACTAATGCTAAATATTATTGTTAAGCCATTTTAGCTGAATAGGTTTTCATGGCTGTTTCTTGTGATGGCTATGGAGGAATTTTTAATATGTTTATGATAGCAACTCAACTCGAATATCAAGATCCTTCATTAGTTGCTATGCCGAGCATAGGAGCGATGTTTCTGCGCTTGGTCATAAGCCTGCTCATCGTTATTGTGCTTGCTTTTCTGGCAATTAAGTTATTTCAACGGCAGAGGCCTTTTACCAGATCAGGTCGCTGGATGCGGATTCTTGATCAGGTAGTGATTGGTCAAAATCGTGCCATCCTCCTGGCTGAAATAGCAGGAAAAATATATGTGCTTGGGGTAACGGATCATAACATAACAAAATTGTTGGAAATTGATGACGCATCCAAAGTGGCTCTTTTTTCAGCTGAGGATTTGGAAGCCAAAGAGTACTCGACCTCTTTATGGAGGAAAACCTTTGAGCAGTTCTTACCAGGAAAGGGTAATAATACAAGAAGAAGTGGAGATTATAGGGATGGCGACTAAGAGGGTGCGAGAAAGAGGAAGAGTTTTTGCTGTGAGTTTTCTACTTGTATTATTCATATACTCCCTTATTTGCGGGTTTTTTTTGATTAATCTGGCAGATGCCCAACCAGTTCCAGTACCTAAGATAACTATGGAAGTGGATACTGCTGAAAATCCACAGGAGGTATCCCAGAGTCTACAGATACTATTAATTATTACTCTGTTAGCTTTAGCACCAGCAATTTTTGTCATGGTAACATCATTTACGCGCATTATCGTGGTGCTTTCTTTTTTAAGGAATGCTTTGGCTACCCAACAGATGCCTCCAAATCAGGTTCTTATAGGTTTGGCTTTATTTCTGACTTTTTTTATCATGGCTCCTACCTGGCAAGATATAAATCAGAATGCACTACAACCTTATCTTAAAGGAGAAATAACCCAGAATGTTGCTTTTCGGGAGGGAATGGAACCCTTACGCACTTTTATGTTTAAACAGACAAGAGAAAAGGATCTAGCACTTTTTGTGTCTTTTGCTGAAATACCAAGGCCCTCTAATTATCAGGATATACCTAATCATGTATTAATACCGGCTTTTATTATTAGTGAACTTAAAACAGCTTTTCAAATAGGTTTTGTTCTTTTTATACCATTTCTAGTAATTGATATGATCGTAGCTAGCACATTGATGTCCATGGGAATGCTAATGCTGCCTCCGATGATGATTTCTCTTCCCTTTAAAATTCTTTTGTTTGTTATGGTTGATGGATGGCAACTATTGATGAGGTCAATAATAATAAGTTTTTCCTGAGGTGGTTAAATGACTGAAAACCTTGTGATTACTTTGGGTCGAGAAGCTCTATATGCTGTACTGCTTGTCTCCGCACCGATGTTAGGGATTAGTTTATTGGTGGGTCTTGTGGTGAGCATTTTTCAGGCAACAACGCAAATCCAAGAACAGACACTGGCCTTTATACCAAAAATCATTGCTGTTTTGGTAACTACGGTTATTTTTGCTCCCTGGATGATGAAAATTATGATTTCTTTTACTCAGAATCTTTTATTAAATATGCACTTGTATGCCAAATAAAGCACCATGGATACCAAAAAGATGTAAATAGAGCTGACTTTTAGCCTCGGACGTCAAGTTTCTTAGTTAGCAATATGTGAATAAAAGCCGGTATTTTGGGAGATCTATTGTAACAATTATAGGTATGCCAGGAAGTATCCCGACAACTGGCCTCTATTATTTTATGGGTAGGTTTTAGATTATGGAATTATGGGATTTGCTTTTTCAAAAGTTAAATATATATATATTGTTTTGGGGAAGAGTTGCCGGGTTATTCCTAACGGCTATTCCTTTTAATAGCCGGAATATTCCCGTTCAGATTAAGATCTGGTTAGCAGCCTTGATCGCTTTTTTTTTGTTTATGAGTTATTGGCAGGAGTCAATAATTGTTGCACCTAATCTGATCGGTTATTTGTTTCAGTTTCTTGGTGAATTATTGATCGGAGCTGCTATAGGTTTTCTCACACAGATTGCTTTTGCTATTTTTCAAGTTGCAGGACAGTTCATTGATATGCAGACTGGCTTTGGTATTGTCAATGTTATTGATCCACAATCAGGTCTTCAGTATCCAGTTATTGGGACATTTAATAATATTATTGCAATACTTTTCTTCTTTACGATTAATGGACATCATTATCTCCTGGCAGCTCTAAATCAAAGCTACCATTACTTGCCCCTGGGAAAGGCTCATATCTCAGGGCCTTTGGTAAACTGGATTCTCAACCTGGCAGGAGGAATGTTTAGTACTGCATTTAAGATTGCTCTGCCAATTATTGGGGCATTGTTTATTGCTGATCTTGCATTAGGTGTGATTGCCCGTACTGTACCCCAGATGAATGTTTTTTTGGTGGGAATGCCACTCAAAATAGGGTTGGGCTTAGCTTTAGTATTGGTAATGATGCCACTTTTGGTTTGGGCATTTGGCCGTGTTTTTGCAGGGCTTTTTGAGAACTTACGCATGATACTAATTCTTTTGGGACGGTGAAAAATTGCGGTACTATGTTGAAACTATCGATCTTCAGCTTTTTGCAGAAGATCGAACCGAGAAAGCAACGCCCCGCCGCCGCGAAGAGGCGCGTAAAAAAGGTCAGGTTGTTCGAAGCATTGAACTCAATTCAGCAGTAATCTTACTCTGCACTTTTCTCTTTCTGAAAATATGCGGTTCCTGGATGGCCATACAGGTCGCTAATTTTGGCAACCAAATATTCAGCAGCTTTTTGTTGCAGGAGTTTGATTCTAAGACCATTAATCAATTAATGCTCTTCACTGCTCTTGCTTTTTTTCAGGTTTGCATACCTGTGATGGCTATTGCTGCAGGGGCAGGGTTGGCTGTCAATATGATGCAGGTGGGTTTTCTCTTTACAGCTGAGCCTATGTCTCCTAAATTGGAACGTATTAACCCTATCAGTGGTTTTAAACGGATTTTTTCTAAGCGTGCTTTGGTTGAGCTTGTTAAATCGATTGTTAAGGTAGTCATGGTAGGCTATCTGGTATATAGCACAATCCGTGCCAATATCACTCTTTTTCCGCTTCTAATAGATATGAGTATCTGTGATGCTATCACAGAGATCGGTGTCTTGAGTAGCAATATTGTCTTGCGAATTGGGCTACTTTTGTTATTGATAGCTGGTTTAGATTACTTTTTTCAATACTGGGAACATGAAAAATCCTTGCGAATGACCAAAAAAGAGATAAAAGATGAATATCGGCAGTATGAAGGTGACCCTTTGGTAAAAGGAAAGATGAGACAGTTACAAAGGCAAATTTCTTACAATCGAATGATGCAGCAGGTACCTGAGGCAGATGTTGTTATTACAAACCCCACCCATTATGCTGTTGCTTTGCGTTATTCACCTGAAGAGTCCGCTGCACCAGTAGTATTAGCAAAAGGTGTCGATTCATTAGCTTTGCGCATTATTGAAATTGCCCGGTATCATGGGGTCATCATCTTTGAAGAACCTCCTCTTGCTCAGATTCTCTACAAAACTGTGGATATCAATCAGATGATACCTGTAGAACTGTATGAAACTGTGGCCACTGTTCTGGCTTTTGTTTACAAATTAAGGCCTAAGTATGCCAAAAGAGTGGGGGTAAATTAAATGATAACTTATACTCCTAACAGAGGTCTGGCTAAATATAGCGATGTTTTTATAGCTGTATTCATTGTATTTTCAGTAATCATGATGATCATTCCGGTGCCAGCAAGCCTATTGAGTTTTTTACTTATTATCAATATTACTATTTCCCTCATTATTTTGCTGGTGGCATTGTTTACACAGGAAGTGCTGGATTTTTCTGTTTTTCCGACACTCTTGTTGGTTATGACTCTTTTCCGCCTTTGTTTGAATATATCAACAACACGCCTGATTCTCCTTCATGCTTATGCAGGGGAGGTCATCCAAAAGTTTGGAGGGTTTGTTATTGGGGGGAATCCGGTAGTTGGTTTAATTATTTTTCTTATATTGGTGGTCATTCAATTCATCGTTATTACAAAAGGTGCAGAGCGTGTCTCAGAAGTTGCAGCACGGTTTACTCTCGATGCTATGCCTGGAAAACAGATGAGCATAGATGCTGATTTGAGTGCTGGTCTAATTACTGAAAATGAGGGCAGAGAGAGGCGTCGTAAGATCCAGCAAGAAGCTGATTTTTACGGAGCAATGGATGGCGCCAGTAAGTTTGTGCGGGGGGATGCTATAGCTGCAATTGTTATCGTAGTGATCAATATTCTAGGTGGTTTTCTGATTGGGCTGGTACAAAAGGGTATGGATTTTCAACAAGCTTTACAAACCTATACTATCCTTACTGTAGGAGATGGCCTGGTTACTCAGATACCCGCCTTACTGATTTCTACAAGTGCTGGTATTATTGTGACCAGGGCTGCGGCAGATTCAAGTTTTGGCACAGATCTCGCAAGGCAGTTATTCAGATATCCTAAGGTTTTAGCTATAGCAGGCGCAATTTTACTATTTCTTGCTTTATGTGGACTTCCCTTGGTGCCTATTTTAATAGTTTCTGGTTTGCTTTTTAGTGGGGCTTATGCGATGAATCGGTCTTTAAATCAAGCAAAGTATCAGGAGGAAGAAAAGGTACGTGCTATGGAATCTGAAGAAGCAAAAAAACCAGAACAAGTATTTTCATTGGTTCAGGTAGATCCTTTAGAAATTGAATTAGGGTACAATCTTCTCCCATTGGTGGATGAAGAACAGGGAGGGGATTTACTTGATAGAATAGTGATGATTAGGCGTCAAATCGCTTTGGAATTAGGGTTTGTTGTACCCCCTGTTCGCCTAAGGGATAATATGCAGTTAGAACCTAACGATTATGTGATCAAAGTTAAAGGGGTGGGGGTTGGTAGTGGTACTTTAATGCTTAATCATTATTTAGTTTTGGGGCCTGGCGTTCAGGAAAAGATAGACGGTATTAAAACTACGGATCCTACCTTTGGGCTGCCTGCTATGTGGATTCCAGCAAATCGAAGGGAAGAAGCAGAGTTAGCTGGATTTACTGTAGTGGACGCTGTATCAGTCTTATCTACCCACCTTACTGAAATAATTAAAAGATATGCCCATGAGATCTTAAGTAGGCAGGATGTTCAAAACCTACTTGATCATGCCAAAAAAACAAGTCCAGCAGTCGTAAATGAATTGTATCCAGAGAGACTCAATTTAGGTGAAATACAGAAGGTATTGGGTAATCTCCTACGGGAGAGGGTATCTATCAGGGATCTGGTAACAATACTGGAAAGTCTGTCAGATGCTGCCCAACTAACAAAGGATACTGATCTTTTGACTGAATATGTCCGACAGGCTCTAGGGATGCAAATTGTTAACGCATTTTTAGAAAATCAGAAACTATATGTATTAACATTGGATCCGGATTTAGAACGGATCTTTAGTGAAGGAATACAACAAACAGAACAAGGATCCTATTTGGCTTTGTCTCCTGATGTAACACAGCAGCTTTTGGATAAGGTGGTAGAGGCTGCAGGTATGATGACGAATAGGGGCATTCAACCGATAATTCTGTGTTCACCTGTTGTCAGATTACATCTCAAGCGTTTAACCGAAAGGGTTGTGCCAGATCTGGTGGTGTTATCTTTTAATGAAATATCCCCGAGTATTCAAGTTGAATCGTTAGGGATGGTGAGCATTCGTGAAAATTAGGCGTTTTGTTGCAGATAATATGCAAGGGGCACTTAATCAGGTTAAAGATACTTTTGGCAATGATGCTTTGATTCTGCAGACCAGGCGTTTCCGTAAAGGGGGATTTCTAGGGCTCTTTGGAAGGCAATTTGTTGAAGTTACGGCAGCAATAGATGATGAAATACAAATGAATAAAGGACAAGATAACCTAGCGACACATCATTCCTTTCCCGAAAAGAGGGAAGAAAAACAGGACATAAGTGTAAATGAAGAGCTACGTGATTTGAAAACTATGCTCGACCAGATGATTAAAAAATATGATTCTTCTACTGTTTCTAACAGAGACAGTTACCCAAAGATTTTTCAGTATTATTATAGGACATTGAGGGCCAGTGAGGTTGAAGAGAAACTAGCTCACCAAATTATAGATGATGCTATGCAACATATGACACCTTCCCTTATGGATGATCCACAAGAGGTAAATAAGGTGGTAGAAGAGATTACTGCCAGGTACTTCCTTAAACCTAATCCCATTTCTTTTCATAAAGGGAATGAGAAACAGCGAATTGTTGCACTGGTAGGGCCTACAGGAGTTGGAAAAACAACAACAATTGCTAAATTAGCAGCACAGTTTTCAGTGTTGGAAAAGAAAAGGGTTGCTTTAGTAACTGTGGATACATACCGGGTGGCAGCTGTGGAGCAGTTGCAAACCTATGCTGATCTAATGGCCTTACCTCTTGAAACTGCATCTACTCCAAAACAGTTTCAGGATGTGCTTAGGAAATACGAGGAAGTAGATCTGATTCTGGTAGATACGGCAGGCAGAAGCCCTTTGAATAAAATGGCAATGGCAGAACTGAAAGCATTTATGGATGCCTGTACCAATATTGAGATTTTTCTTGTTATGGGAGCAACAACAAAACAGACAGATCTGTGGGAGATTACTTCCAGGTTCGGAGAGCTCGATGTTAAACAGTTGATTTTTACCAAACTTGATGAAACTATGAAATATGGTGTAATCCTAAATGTGGTTAACCGCTTGCGGAAGAGCCTTGCCTATATTACAACAGGACAAGATGTGCCAGATGATATAGAGGTTCCCGATCCGGAGCGGCTTGCCCGTTCCATATTGCAGGTGAGTAACAGTGGATGATCAGGCAGCAAAACTAAGGCTACTTGCTAATAATTTACATAAGAAAATTCATAGCCAGGTTATTGATAGCACAAGTGGGTGCCAGGTACTTGCTGTGACCAGCGGCAAAGGAGGGGTTGGGAAAACAAACATTGCTTTAGGTATTTCTTTAGCCTTGGCCAAAGCCAAATACCGGGTTGTCCTTTGGGATGCTGATCTAGGACTGGCTAATGTAGATGTGGTCTTGGGGTTGGTTCCTAAGTACAATTTGTACCATGTTTTTAAAGGAGAAAAAACACTCCAGGAGATAATGATCCAGGGGCCTGAGGGGCTTTGTATAATACCTGGAGGTTCTGGGATTGAAGAATTAGCTAATATAGAACCATTTCTACTTAATAAAATCCTACAAGATGTGGCACTCCTGGACAAAAAAATGGACTATCTCATTATTGATACAGGTGCTGGAATATCTAGACAGGTAATTGCTGTAATTCTTGCGGCATCTAAAATACTACTTGTTACAACACCTGAGGCTACTGCTCTTACAGATGCCTATGGGCTAATTAAGGTTTTGAGGGGGCGCCTAGACGGGGATATTAAGCTGATTATTAACATGGCTAAAAATAAAGATGAAAGTGAAGCCGCTGCCCAGAAATTGGTACGTGTAACCAGGCAGTTTTTGAATTTAAAGATCGATTTTGTAGGATGGATACCTTTTGATCATACTGTTCAGGATGCTATCAGAAACAACCAATCCTATCTACTTGCCTCCCCTAGATCCCCTGCAGCATTAAGTACATTGAGAATTGCCACATCTCTAGGTAGAATTCAGAAGGAGAACACTTCAGGTATTCAGAAATTTATCGGTCAGGTAGTTTCCTTTTTGAAAGGTGAACAGACCTAAGGGCCAACTTTTGGCATACAGAAATTGATGGTCAAACCAATAGGGAACTAGTTGTCTGAACTCCACAATATTGCAGGTGCGACTATCCTGGTATATGACCAGTTCCATCATACTTAATGTTAAAGTTGAGTAGTTCATTGAGAGGGATGGGTGATGGCTGTGGACGAATATTTGAAACTCAATAATATACAACTAGATGCTTTGCGGGAAGTTGGTAATATTGGTGCTGGTAATGCTGCAACAGCTCTTTCGAAACTGATCAGTTCACGTGTGGAGATGAGCGTTCCAGATATTAAAATACTCTCTTTTCCTGAGATAGTTTCTACAATTGGTGGTGCCGAAACTTCTGTCGCTGGTATTTGCCTGCAGATTCAGGGAGAGGCGCCAGGAACCATTTTATTTTTGATTCCTGATACAGATGCTGTACAGATTGTTTGTACATTGTTAAAAAAGAGAAATGTCCAATTCTTTAATGATGAGCTGGCTTGCTCGGCGCTGGTAGAATTGGGAAATATTTTGGCGGGTTCTTTTCTGAATGCTTTAGGTGAGTTTACATCTATCTGTTTCATTCCCACAGTTCCTGCTCTCTGTATAGATATGGTGGGGGCTATATTAGGGAGTATTCTTTATAAATTAGGAATGGCCAGTGACTATGTGTTATTTATTAAAACAGATTTCCGTTACCAGGGCAAAAATGGGATAGGCTATCTCTATTATTTGCCTGAGTCGGAAGCTCTTCAGAAGATTTTAAGTGCACTTG
>JBASML010000332.1:0-24902 GCA_049656845.1 Syntrophaceticus sp. | reverse complement strand
ATATCGAGACCCCCTGTTTAGTAAGCATTTAGTGATAACAGTAGGATAGACAGGGGGTTGCGATGAAACCGGAATCTTTTTTACGTGGAGCCATTATTCTTACAGCTGCTGGCATTGTGGTCAAGCTTTTGGGGGCTGTCTATCGCATACCTTTTACCAGGATAGTAGGGAGTGAAGGTATCGGCATCTATCAGATGGCCTATCCCATTTATACAACACTGCTCGCCATTTCAACTGCAGGTATTCCTGTTGCTCTTTCTTTCCTGATAGCAGAACGGGGGGCGGCTGGTGATCAACGGGGTGCACATCAGGTCTTTTCTGTTTCTCTGATTTTTTTGTTTTTTTTAGGAGGCATTCTGTCTTTAGGGCTCTACTATATTTCCCCTTACCTGGCTGAAAGCGTTCTGGGGGACAGCAGGACATATTACTCTTTGATCGCTGTTGCTCCTGCGGTATTTGTAATATCTGTTGCTTCTGCTTTTCGAGGCTATTTTCAGGGTTGGAAACTGATGTGGCCCACTGCTATTTCTGAGGTAGTGGAGCAGTTGATAAGGGTAGGGACTGTGCTCCTGGCTACACAAGCACTGCTGCACCGGGGTGTGGAGTTTGCGGCCGCAGGTGCAGCCTTCGGCAGCGTTACCGGGGGGTGTGCAGGGCTTGGTTTCCTGATCCTGGTTTTCCTGTGGTTTAAAAGACAGAGAAGGGCTAATGCCCGTGTACGGAATGAATACCCTCTGCGTTTTGGTGAGGCATTACATATTTTAAAGTGCCTCATTGCTTATGCCTTTCCCATCTCTGCAGGTGCCCTGGTTCTGCCTTTGGTACAGGTTATTGATACAATTATTATTCCCAATCGCCTACAGGCTGCAGGGTTAACTGTTCAAAGGGCAACATCGGAGTTTGGACAACTTTCAGGAATGGCTGGAACTGTTGTTTATCTTCCGGCTACTCTTACGGTTTCCATCGCCATGACACTGGTTCCTCACCTGGCTTCAGCCATCTCCCGCAACAATCGTACTGAGGTCAACCGAAGGATCGACACAGCTTTGCGGATCACATTTATCCTCTGCCTTCCAGCGGCAGCAGGCCTCATGTTTCTTGCAACCCCTATTATGGAATTGCTTTTTAATGATGCTAGTGCTGGTGCGGTTACTGCCTGGCTTGCCCCAGCTGCACTATTCACTGGCCTCCAGCAGACCACAGCAGGTGCCTTGCAAGGAATAGGAAAAACATGGTTTCCAGTGGTTAATCTCATGGCTGGATGTGCTGTCAAAGTCCTATGCAATTATTACCTCACAGTGATACCAGGATTTGGTATCAAGGGAGCAGCCTTAGGCAGCACCCTCGGCTTTTGTCTGGTTTTTTTGCTTAATCTGTTTTGTCTTACCTTCCTTACAGATTATCGTTTCCGCATCAGTTTCTTGATTCGCCCGTTTCTGGCTGTTACAATAATGTGTATGGTGATCCCTACCATTTACAGCATGTTCAGCTATTTGGGTAGCTTGATGGCTACCGGGCTGACCATTGTCTGTGCTGGAGCTTGCTACTTCGCTGTTCTTTTTGTGACAAGGGAGATCAGGGTTTTTAATATGAGGTACTTTTTCAAAAGATAGCCCCCCAAGTCCCCTGAGAGTTACTGTTCATAAAACACTTTTTAAACACTTTTTAGGGGAACTTTGTGTCAGGTAATGGCCAACAGCCAGTCACAACCAGAACCGCAAAGAAGAGCAGGGATCAGCTGAAACATATCAAGGGCAGAATAGAAGGAGATAAAAGCAATGCCAGCATCTGCAACAATCTATGTGGTGGGATTGGGCCCAGGAGATCCCCTGGACCTGCCTACACGAAACATGAGCATCATGCAAAGCAAATACCCTGTTTACCTGCGTACAGAACGGCATCCGGTGATCCCCTATCTGCAAAGGGAGGGGGTCAGATTATACCCCCTGGATCACTTTTATGAAGAGTATGATTCTTTTGAAGAGGTTTATTCTGCAATGACAGCCTTTCTTCTGGAAGAAGCCCAGAAGGAGGGGGCAGTTGTTTTTGCTGTTCCTGGGAGTCCTTTGGTGGGGGAGACCGTTGTACGGTTTCTACGGGAGCAGGGGCCAACATACGGTGTCAACATGGAAATCTTTCCGGCACCTGGCTTTTTAGATTCCCTTTATCCCCTGTTGGGGGTTGATCCTGGTGAGGGGATCATGATTGCTGACAGCTTTCAATTTTTAGAAAATTCGCCAGAGAAAAACCCTGTGGCCTGCCTTCAAAATACCATAGGCGTTATCATTATGCAGCTGTATGACTCTGCCATTGCCTCAGAAGTTAAGCTGACATTGATGGAGCACTATCCCGATGACCACCAGGTGGTGCTGGTGCAGGCAGCAGGTGTTAAAGGGAGAGAAAGTGTGCTTAAAATTCCCCTTTATGAAGTGGACCGACAGGATTTAGACCACCTAACGACACTTTATGTTCCCCCTCTCCTTGAGGAGAAAGAGATGCCTTCACCCCGGCTTGATCCCCTCTTAGAGGTAATGGACAGCCTCCTTTCTCCTAGAGGTTGCCCCTGGGATCGACAGCAGACACACCAGAGCCTGAAAAAGTATCTCATCGAAGAAACCTATGAGGTAATCGATGCCATAGATGAAGGGGATATGTATAAACTCTGTGAAGAATTGGGAGACTTATTATTACAAATCGTTTTTCATGCAGCTTTAGCGGAGCGTGCCGGCAAATTCACTATGTCACAGGTTATTTCTGGTATCACGAACAAGATGATTCACCGCCATCCTCATGTCTTCGGGGATGCCACTGTGGAAAATGCCGCGGAAGTTGTAGAGAACTGGGAAGTGATCAAACAAAAGGAAGGGGAGCCCAAATCCTTACTTGCTGGGGTTCCTAGATATCTACCAGCTCTACAAAGGGCACAGAAGGTGCAGTCAAAAGCTGCCCTGGTGGGGTTTGACTGGCCAGATGCGGCAGGAGCAGCTCTCAAGGTGGAAGAGGAATGGGAAGAGGTTAAATCTGCATGGGAAAAGGGGAAAGAGGATGAGATCCAGCAGGAACTAGGAGACTTATTCTTTGCAGTGGTAAATGTGTGTCGTTTACTGAAGTTTGATGCCGAAGAAACACTGCGAGCAGCAGTGGACAAATTTATCAATAGGTTTGCTTACATGGAAGTGAGGGCTCAAGAAATGGGACTGCAGCTAGCGGATATGTCACTTAACCAGTTGGATAATCTCTGGGAAGAAGCGAAATTTAGAGAAAAGAAAAATCAATAAAATATTTGCAAAATAATATTGAATAAGCAGGACTTTCAAGGATTTCGGCGAATTAGGTAGCCGAACCAGAAATTACATTAAGGAGGGAATCTAATTGAATAAGGCGGAACTGATCGGCAGTGTTGCAGAAAAGGCAGGGATGCCCAAGAAGGACGCGGAAAGGGCTGTAAACGCAGTTTTTGCTGCTATTGAGGAAGCTCTCGCCAATGGCGAAAAAGTTCAGTTGGTTGGTTTTGGTACCTTTGAGGTAAGGGAAAGAGCTGCCCGCACCGGCCGCAATCCCCAGACCGGTGAGGAAATACAGATAGCTGCTACCCGGGTACCGGCATTTCGTGCTGGCAAAGCACTTAAAGATGCAGTTAATTAATTAGCTTATTTTTAGCATCTCCTCTATTTTCCTGAAGGGTGTTATGATCCCATGCCGGGAAAGCCTGCCCTGAAAATAGATTGAATACCTGACGGTCTAGCTCCTGATTCCGGGCTGGACAGGACAATGGCTTGCTTAGGGACAGCTTTAGAAGGAGACAGGCAAGTTTTTATCTGAAACAAAATTCCTTGCCTTGACCTTAGCACTGGGCGTATGTCAACAGCACCAAGCCACACAGGATATTGTAGTGACTGTTTGTGACTTGGGAAAGATGAAAAGGAGAAAGAGGAAGTGCGACTTGACAAGTTTCTGCAGATAAGCCGGCTTATTAAAAGGCGTACCAATGCAAAGGAGGCCTGCCTGGCAGGACGTGTTCAGATCAATGGAAAAACCGCCAAACCAGGTAGTGAGATTAAAGAGGGTGATAGAATCGATTTGGCCTGGGGGAGAAGATTGACCCGGGTAGAAGTGCTGCTGGTCCCGGAGCGCAATATCCCCGCGGCCCAAGCGAAAACCCTTTATAAAGTAATAGAGGAAAGCACCCTATGAGATATGAATAAGGTCACTCTAAATATATTACCGATTTTCAGCCTAAAAGCTGACTTTATGATCCCGTATCTAGAAATCCTATCCTTTTTAAGGGTGGGAAATAGGGGTTGCCTTTATCAAACTAAGAAAACGCTAAAAGCGTTGGGTTTGATTGGAAACCAAAGAATCACTAAAAGCGCATCATATCGGGGGATCAACTTTTGTTGGAAAAGGAGTAAGTCAGCTCTTTTGGCAAAGCTAAAATCCCATGATTTAGTTGTGGGAATGTGTTAATAAAGTATACTAAAATTCCCTCCCGTTTATACTAAGACAACAAACTGAAATACGGGAGGGAATTTTTTTATGAGGCGAACACCCTTTTTTTGTGCCCTGGGTTTGGTGGCAGCATTTATTTTTTTGGCAGTGTTTGTCGGGTGTAGGGGCCCAGCAGAAAAGCCGCTACCGAAGAAAGCACAACAGTATAAATACCAGGAACCGGTAATAACGCTCTATGATAATGATACGGGCCAAAAAAAGAAAATCAAGTTTGAGGAGTACATTGCTGGGGTAGTTGCTGCTGAAATGGAGCCAACTTGGCCTATTGAAGCCCTGTCAGCACAGGCTATACTGGCACGCACCTTTACACTTCACAAGATTAAGTATGAGAAAGGGGTGCTCAAGCATGGAACAGATGTATCTACCAGTACAGAGGAATTCCAGGCCTATGACCCTACACGTATCACCCACGGAGTACGGGAGGCGGTCAAAAGAACCCGGGGTGAGGTGATTAAATACCAGGGAAAGTATATCAGGGCTTGGTTTCACTCTAATGCCGGTGGTAAAACTGCAACAGCTTTAGAAGGTTTAGCCTTTAAAAAGGAACCCACCCCTTATATTAAAAGTGTAACAGACCCCGGCCAAAAGGTGGCCAAACCCGAGGATAAAAGCTGGGAGGCATCTATTCCTCTAGAGGAGGTGCGTGCTGCTGTGATTAAGCAGTCAGGGAAGGATCCGGGGACGATGGACAGTGCTGCCATTGTCAAAAAGGGCCCCTCCTTGCGGGCAGAGGTGGTGCGCTTGGGGAACACAAAAATCAGCGGGCCAGCCCTGCGTCTGGGGCTTGGGCCTGAACGGATGCGTTCCACCCTTCTCGACCGCTTTGAGATTAAGGACGGCATGTTACAGATGGCTGGTCGCGGCTATGGCCATGGGGTCGGGATGAGCCAGTGGGGAGCCTATTATATGGCCAAGCAAGGGAAAACCTACACCGATATTATTCACTACTACTTCAAGGATGTGACCATCGACAAGATCTGGCGTTGATGCAACAATTCATTCAGACCGAAGTGTGAGAAATCCCCCCAGAGCGGGGGATTTTTAATTTGGTAATCATGGTACCTGGCTCAGGTCTCGGGTGACAGTCACCATTACCATTTAGGGAAGGCAGTTCCTTTATCCTGACCACTGACTACCAACTACCAACCACTAATCACTAATCACCAACCAGGCAGGGATTTGTGATAGCCATGTAGAAAAGAAATGTCGAATAAAAGGGTAGAAAAGGGCACACAGAGAAGGGTAGGGAGAGAAACTTGGATTTCGGAGATATGGAAGAAACCAGGGAATGGAAGGCCTTTAACATCCTGAAACCGGAGCCGCAAATGAGTCCACCAGAGAAACCTCGTAACCACCGCCGCGGCAGGGGGTGTGGGTGTGCATTGGTTTTGCTGCTCTTAGTTCTACTTACTGCAGGTGTAGTTGTGGGATATTTAGGGCTTTTTCGTGATGACCTGGTTCCTGTAAAAAACAGCTCCGAAAAGACAGTACCTGTACTTCTATTGGGGATTGACAGGGAGACAAGAGATGGGCAGGGGCGGTCCGATACGATTATTTTAGCCTTTATGAACACTAAGGAAAAAAAGGTCAGTTTGTTGTCAATACCAAGGGATACCTATGCAGATCTACCAACTTCCGGCAAGAAAGACAAGATCAATGCCGCTTATGCCTTTGGTGGGCCCGAGGCAGCCATGGAGGCGGTGAGTCTCTTGCTGGACCAGGAGATCGAATATTACCTGGCTACTGACTTTCAGGGGTTTGTGCAGATTGTTGATACCCTTGGGGGTATTACTGTTCCAGTGGATGAGGAGGTCAGCAAAGGGATTGATGTTCCCCCTGGTATGCAGCGTTTGAATGGGGAAGAGGCCTTGAGGTTTGTGCGTTATCGGGGCTACCCCACCGCGGATATCGAGCGTATTGAACACCAGCAGATCTTTTTGAGGGCTGTGGCTGATGAGGCCATGCGCATCCGCAACATTTGGAAAATGCCATTACTGGTGGGGGAATTGCGTACTGCTGTAGACACCAATTTGAGCACAGCCCAGCTGATCGACATGGGTATGGTCTTCAAATCTGTGGACAGTTCCCAGATGGACTCATACATCCTACCAGGCAGATCTCAGTACATAAACGGAATCAGTTATTGGATACCGCACGATGCCCAGATCAAACCCCTGGTTGATGCTTTGTACGAAGGAATAACCCCACCCGCTCAATCTGCTCAATAGAGTAACCGCTCAAATGATATGCTCACTGTAGATGCGGACGAACTCTTCCAGTTCACTCAGGATATGGGAGATTTCATTGTGGTATTGGGCATACTCGAAAACGCCGTGCCCCATTGCCAAAATATCAGGATGGGCGATCCGTTCCATCTGTTTTTTGATCACCTGATTAACCTGAACCTGGAGATTTTTTCCTAAAATGGCCCGCAAGACGATGATGATGTCGTTGATCACCATAATTGCGGGTTTGAAGGCATAGTGGGGTTCCACCATGATCCGGTTATTGATCACCACAAATAGGTCGCTGGCAAAGAGAACCTTGGCCTCTTCCGTTTCCAGAAGTCCATAAAGGGTGCCTTCGGTTTGACCATAGGGCAGCTCAAAAAATTCCAAGCCAAAGTCGTGGTTGATGTATGGATTTGCATCTGTAACGGTACTGATACCCTCCTGCAAGGGCAGCAGGCGTTCCGCGTCATTGGCTGCTCTCAAAGGTAGGGGGCGGCGGTGATAGTCGTTCAGGCGGCCCTCCACAAAAATGCTTTTGCCGGTTCTCTCTACACCCACCATTTGGGTAAGCACGGTTTTGCATAAAGGGGAAGCAAAAAAGTGTTCCCCGGAAAATGCCTCATAACCGATCCAGTGATCCAGGTGGAAATGGGTAAAAATCACATCACATTCCTGGATTCCCAGTGTATCCCGGATCCAACACGATTCTCTCAGACCAGGATCGATGACTACCCCTTTTCCCTCCTGGTTTTCGGTTAGAAGAAAATACCCCATATTCTGGTAGTCCCCTAAATTTCGTTCAGGGTTGCAGTCGGTAATCCCAATTAAAGAAATAACCTCATTCCTGTAGGGAATAGCCAGATCAGTTATTTGTAATTGATTATCTGCTTTTTTTAATAATTCTATTTTTTTAGCGATGCCTGGGTTATGCTCCCTTGTGGTTAACCTTAATCTTCCTTTTTCCAATGGCCCTAGCCCCCTCAAGTTTTTGTATACAATATTATATCAGAACAACAACTCAATCTGCTAACTTTACACTTTTGCTGGGAAGGGTATAAAATAGAAGAGCATGCATAAGTAAATGTTAGGGGAGGTTTGAGAAATGAAGGAACAAAAGCATGTGAAAACTGTGGTGAAAGGGACTTTAAGGAAACCGCGTTTGGAAGAAGGCTGCGGGGAATGCCAGGTATCTTGTCAGTCTGCCTGTAAAACATCTTGTACTGTGGGGAATCAAGCTTGCGGCGTCAAAAAGAATTAGCAGATCTCAAATCCCAGGTCCACCTATTTACAGCTGATGGCCTTTTTTTAGCTTTTGATGTGAACAGTGGTTCACTTTACAACCTGGATGAGGTAGCCTGGGAGATGTTGTTGCACTATTTTGAAAATGGCGACTGGGAAGAGGCTCGCCTGAGCACTACCCGCAGGTATGGTTCTAAAAAAGCGGATGAGGCATCAGCTGAGCTGCAAGAGCTAGCTGCATCAGGGTTTCTCTTTTCTTCAGGTGAGGAGTGGCCTCACTATGTGCCAGGGAGTGAATTGGGACTCAAGGCTCTCTGCCTAAATATCGCTCATGAATGCAACCTGGCCTGCAAATACTGTTTTGTGCCGGAAAATGTCCGGGCTCAGGAAAAGATCATGTCCAGGGAAACCATCATGGCTGCTCTGGATTTACTGATTCGGGAAACACCATATCAGTACCTTACTGTGGATTTTTTCGGGGGAGAGCCCCTGTTGAATTTTGAGGGTATCAAGTTTGCAGTAGAATATGCCCTCCAGCACGGTGCACATAAAAAATGGAAGTTTACGGTGAGCACCAATACCCTTCTGCTTGGGGAAGAGGAGCTCTCTTTTTTGAAAAAGCACGATTTTAGTTTTGTGTTGAGCTGTGATGGAAGGCCCAGGGTACATGATGCCTACAGGGTAACACCTGGTGGGTGTGGCACCTCTGAGATTGTTGAGGGGCGCATCCGGGAGTTTTTAAAGGCAGGAGCAGCTCCTGAGTATTATGTGAGGGGTACTTATACCAGGAACAACCTGGACTTTTCCGAAGATTTTCTCTATTTAGCTGATTTGGGAGCAGAAAGCATCTCTTTAGAGCCGGTTGTAGCTCCAAGTAGTGCACCATATGCCCTGCGGGAGGCAGATCTGCCGGAAGTGCAGGCTGAATACTACCGGCTGGCCCGTGTTATGCGAGAACTGGAACGCAGGGGGCGTAGTGTTTCTTTTTACCATTACGCCCTTGATCTGTCAGGCGGCCCTTGTGTTGCTAAGCGATTAACCGGGTGTGGTGCTGGCTACCAGTATCTGGCGGTTACTCCGGCCGGAGAGATTTATCCGTGTCACCAGCTTGTTGGCCACCGAGAATACCTGATGGGCGATGTTTTCCGGGGAATAACCAATCTACAGCTGCGGGAAAGGTTACAGGAGGCACATGTCTTTAGAAAAGAAGAGTGCTCTTCCTGCTGGGCTCGTTTTTTATGTGGAGGAGGGTGTCATGCCCAAGCAGTCTTAAATGGGGGTGACCTTCTGCATCCTTCTCCACTTTACTGTGCAATAATGCGGGCGCGCTTGCAAGGGGCATTGTATTACCTGGCTTTACAGGAAAATGCTGATCATAAAAACAACCATATGCCATCTTCTGCATAAGATAGTATTGGGCTCTTTGTCATATTTTTATCTTTTATTTACTTTAAAGTAGAAGAAGGATTTTCTTGCATGAATGTAGAATCATAGTTTTTTGAAAAAGGAGCCGCGTCTTATGTATTTTTTTCCATCTAAGGGTCAGACAAGGTAGTGATTAAGGCGTAAATCAGCTCAAAATAGGAGAGGTATTGTGGAACCGCAGGATAAAGAAAAACCCTTCTTGTTTTCTAAGTGCCAACTTTTCGACAAAGAAAAGTGTGTGTGTTTTTTGCATGAGGCAGGTAGATGGTGGAAAGAACGTATAAAATGGATGAAAGAGGATCTTCTGCACATTAGGGTTGCCTTTTGTGGCTTTGCTAGTGATTTGCGTAATGGCAAAAAGCATTTTAACCGGGGCTTTTGGAAAAGTCCTTATTTTTGTACTGCAGTTGTTACCGGATTTGTTTTAATTGGGGCAAGCTTTTATTTAAGTCAGAACCAGCCGGCTTGTGCCGCTTATTACGATGGGCAGAGAATTGGCCTTGTGGAATCCCAGCAGGATGGGGAGAGGATACGGGCTAGTTTAGAGCAGGAGTTGGAACAGATAACCGGCCAGGATGTTTTTCTGCCTGATACCCTGTGCTACAAAACATGTATGGTATCCAGACATGAGATCACGCCCCCTGCTTATTATGAATCATCTCTTAAAGAACTGCCCTGGATGGTCAAGGGTGTAGAGATTTGTATTGATGGAAAGCCAGTAATGGCTTTGGCTACCCGCCAAGAGGGGGAGGAGCTGCTGCAATCCTATCTAAAAACTATTCTGAACAACACTCAAGAGAAAATTGAAAAGGTGGATTTTCAAGAGGAGATTACCTTTAGGAATCAGCAGATTGCTGTAAATGACCTCCTCTCAGTTGAAGATGCCCTTGAATTATTGATGGGGGGACAGTCCCAGCAAAAGACATATGTTGTTAAAGATGGAGATAATCTGTGGGAGATTGCACGGGAAAACGATATGCTTGTGGATGATCTATATCAAGCCAACTCACAGCTTTCAGAGGAGCTGAAACCTGGTCAGGAGCTGAAACTGTCTTCTATTGAACCCCTGCTTAACATCATTGTTACCAGTACCCTGGCTACAAATGAGGTTCTGCCATACGAGGTCGAGACCAAGCAGGATTCAAACCTTAGCTGGGGTAAAACAAAAGTTGTTCAAGAGGGGGAAAATGGCGAGGCAAAGGTGGTTTATCGCCTGGTGCGGCAGAATCAGCGGGTTGTAGAACGCAGTGAAATCGAGCGCCAGGTGGTGAAGGCTCCCATGAACAAAGTTGTGGCCAAAGGCATTCAGCCCACTCGGACCACCCGGACCGCTATGGTAGCTAGTCGAGGATCAGGGAGTGGAACACTGCGTTGGCCTGCAGGTGGAGGAATAAACTCCGGGTATGGCCCAAGGGGTGGTGGGTTCCACACAGGTATTGATATTGGTGCATCTTACGGAGCGGGAGTAGGGGCTGCTGCCGGAGGGCGTGTTGTGTCTGCCGGGTGGCAAGGCAACTACGGGAAGTGTGTGTTGATCGACCATGGCAATGGGTTGGCTACTCGTTATGCACATCTTTCTCAGATTTATGTGAGTTCAGGGCAGAGTGTGGGAAGCGGGCAGATAATCGGTCTGGTGGGGCAAACCGGGAGAGCCACAGGCCCCCATCTCCACTTTGAGGTTATTGTTAATGGGTCCGCAAGAAATCCGTTGAACTATCTGCGCTAGCAATTCTTGGTAAGTAAAAGGCCCACCACCGAGTGTGGTGGGTTATTTATATAGCCGGCTTTATTTGTATGTTATAATCTTTAAAGAAATAGTGTTATTGAATGCAGTGAGCAGCCAAACAATCGGAAAAAAGGAAGGAATTCGTGAAGATGAATTTAATTAAGGATTTGATCTCTGACCCCTGGCCTTGGGGTTTTATTGCAGATTAAGGAGGCGAAAGCAGTGGCGGGATTTTTTAAAAAACAGCACACCTTTGCCCGGGTAGGAATCTGGGTTCTGGTGGGAATGATTATAGTTGGCCTATTAGGAAGTACACTTGCCTGGTATATAAGCTCTGAGCCTAAGGAACTTAAGCCTGATACCTCTTCTTCCAAGGAAGAGGTTGTTTCTACAGAACTAGAACAGCAAGAGGCCCTGCGAAAGGAATATGAGGGGATGTTGGCTAGTAAACCCAATGACCTGGCTGTTTTGACTGGCTATGCCCGAGTGGAGATGGGGTTAGGGGAGCTTTATCTGCAAGAACAAAAAGAGGACCAGGCGCGCAAAGCATTCCAGCGGGCAGTGACCTTATACCAGAAGGCACTGGAACAAGAGGATGACCAGCAGCTGCGCCTGGAGTTAGCGAGTGCCTATCAGGTGCTGCAGGAGGACAGCAAAGCAGAAGATGAACTGCAGAAGATCCTAAAGCAGGATCCTGGTAATATCCAGGCTTTGGCTCAAATGGGGTTGCTGTTGGAATCCAGAGAGGATTGGGATGGTGCTATCAAAGTTTGGGAGAGTGTTGCATCATCTCCCCAGGCAGACCAGATGACCAAGGAGTTTTCGCAGGCTCGAATTAAGGAACTCCAGCAGAAGAAATAACTGACATAAAACATAACAAAGGGGCCGTGACAAAGAACGGCCCCTTTGTTGCGTTTGTTGCATAATCGCTGTATCAGTTACCTAGGAAAACTCCAGGTTGGTTTCAGCAACAGAATCTTTTTGCCAACCACTAACCACCAACCGCTAATTCAGGCTGGTTTATTTTTACTCACCTCTGGCTTTTTTCTTCATGTATAATGGGGAAAGAGAGGGTGAGCTGGAGAAATGGAGCGTCATATAGCTGTCATCATTATGATCTGTTTATTGATCATGCTGATCCCACCTGAATCGGTTTATGTTATTGGGTCTGGAGTTTGGCGGTCCGCTTACCAGGTGTTGTTTTCCTGGGAGACAAGGAACTGGGATGCCATAGAAGGAGAACACTATATTATAAAATATAGAGATGGTGATGAGGAGAACGCTGTTTTGGCTCTGCAGGAAGCGGAGCGGTTTTACAAGCCTCTGGGGGAATACTTTGGCTATTTTCCAGGTAAAAAAGTGCCTGTGGCTGTTTACAGGGATAGGTCATCTTTGAATAGGGTTTTTGGTTGGGGAAGTGACATGGGGGCAATGGGTGTTTATTGGGGTGGAGTAATCCGGTTGCTCTCACCTGATGACTGGCTAGGTGAGTTTAATAGAGATGCCAAGGAGAAGGCTTTCTGCCAACAAGGTCCCATTGCCCATGAGTATATCCATCTGCTGGTGGATTATAAGACTCGAGGCAATTACCCGCGCTGGCTCACTGAGGGTTTAGCACAGTATGGAGAAAAGCATTTTGCAGGGATTGATACAGCATCTGTCACCAGTGAGGAAGGGCCTTTGGTGCTGACCGTTTCTCTTGCGGATTTGAACAAGAAGTTTGATGACCCACAGTGGCAGGACTACAGCTATGCTGTGTCAGAGGACCTGGTGGAATTTTTAATCGAAAACTATGGTGCCAGCTGTATTCCTTTACTGCTGGAGGAACTGGGCAAAGGGGAGGATGTTAACAGCGCTTTTACCAAGATACTGGGTGTAAATCTCCAGGGGTTTTTAAAAGCATATCAGAGTAGTGTATAATATATCTAACTATCTAACTTCTGATGTAAAATGTTTTAATAGGAAAGAGAGGAATATTCTTCTCTGGAGAGAATAGAGATACAAAAAAAGGAGTATTTGATAGTTTTCGTGCCTTTACGGCATGGAGATTAGTAAATATAGCAAATGAATCGGTAGTTTATCATCGCACAAGAGTTTATTATTTATATTTGGAGGAAATGTTTATGAAGCTAATTGTTCAGGGTGGCACTCCACTGTATGGTCGGGTTCGGATCAGCGGGGCGAAAAACTCTGCCTTGGTTTTGATAGCTGCTAGTGCAATCAGCGGGGAAGAGGTTTATCTTGATAATGTTCCACGGATTGCTGATGTTATAACACAGATGGAGATCGTGCGTGCTCTTGGTGGCCAAGTTTCTTGGGAGGGTAGCAATACCCTGCGACTGAAATGGGACAGTTGTCTGGATTCAGATATTCCTTATAGTTTAGCTAAAAAACTTCGTGCCTCTAACCTTTTTCTTGGTGCTATGGCTGCTAAAAGGGGTAAGATTAAAATTCCCCTACCTGGCGGTTGTAATATTGGGTCGCGACCCATGGACCTGCACCTCAAGGGCCTTAATATGCTGGGTTTTGATGTCAACATGAAACATGGGTATATTGAGGCACAGCCAGGAAAGCTTGAGGGCTGTCATATTTATTTGGATTTCCCTAGTGTTGGTGCCACGGAAAACATCATGATGGCTGCTGCTGGAATACCTGGCACCACGGTGATCGAAAATGCTGCCAAAGAGCCGGAAATAGTCGACGTGGCAAACTTCTTGAATGCTATGGGAGGGAAGGTCCGGGGGGCAGGTACTGATCTGATTAAGATAGATGGGGTATCTGATTTTAAAGGCACCAGGTTTAGTGTGATACCTGATCGCATTGAAGCCGGTACCTATATGATTGCTGCAGGTGTTGCAGGTGGAGAGGTAACTGTAGAGAATGTTATCATCAAACACCTGCAGCCTGTCATTGCCAAACTGCAGGATGTAGGCCTCTCGGTGGATACCAATGATGACAAGATTACTGTGAAACGAACAGGAGATATTGTTGCCACTAATATCAAAACTCTCCCTTACCCGGGATTTCCTACGGATCTGCAGTCACCGATGATGGTACTGCTTACTCTGGCCCGGGGAACCAGTTTGATTGTTGAAAATGTTTTTGAAAACCGTTTCCAGGTAGCTGATGAGTTAAAACGCATGGGAGCAAAAATCCAGGTAAAGGGACATACGGCTGTTATCGAAGGGGGAGAAGGACTTTCTGGAGCCCAAGTTAAAGCCCCGGACCTGCGTGCAGGAGTTTCACTGCTGCTGGCTGGTTTGGCAGCCCAGGGGGAGACGGAAATCTGCTGTGCCGAACTGATCACTCGGGGGTATGAAAAAGTGGTTGGTAAGTTTAGCTCACTTGGAGCGCAGATCAGGGGTTTAACTGAAGAGGGTGATGGGGTAGAACTCCGCACTACCCTGGCAGTACCAGAAAATGATAATGCCCAGGCCGGGTTTTCTAATTGAGCTGTGAGCCGGCAAGTAGAAGTGAAAACGACCAGCCGCTAACTTAAAGGAGAAACACTATGATTATCACAAAAGAATTGGAGTTTCACCTACCGGGGTTAGACCTTTTTTTAGAAGTTGTTGCCAATGTTGAGGACCTGGTAACTGACCCGGAGGATGATGACCAGATTCCGTACTGGGCAGAATTATGGCCTGCTGCCCGGGGTTTGGCCCAATATATCTGGGAAAAGATAGATTTTCAGGGGGAAACAGTTTTAGAGCTGGGTGCTGGGCTTGGCCTTCCTGGGTTAGTGGCTGCCCTTAAGGGGGGACGAGTCACCTTTTCCGATTATAAAGAGGAATCCCTAGAAATAATTGCCAAAAATGCTGCTCACAACGGCATTAAAGATGCGGGTTACCTTCTAGCGGACTGGCGCAATTTCCAGGTTGAACAGAAGTTCGGCTGGATTATCGGCTCTGATGTGCTCTATAACCCAAGTCTAAACCCTTATGTTGCCGAGATTTTGGAGCGCAACCTGCTGCCAGGAGGGCATCTGCTTTTTGCTCATCCCTCTCGCCCGGTCACAGGTGATTTTTTGGAGAGCCTGATTATCTCTTTAGGATTGCACGATGAAAAAGCAGGGCTATCAGTTCCTGTACAGGAACCTGGTGTTCCTGAATTTTATCAGTGGATCGATATCCACCATTTATTACAACAGGTTGCCGGCTAACCCGCAGGCAACCTCATCGGTTTTCTTTAAATCCTCATTCATCGAGATGGGCGGTGATGAACTGCCCAGGTGATCCCCAATTCTTTCCCTTGATTCACAATCCACCCCTTAGAATTTACACTGCTTAACTAAACAACATAGCTCTCTGGACAGAAGTCAGCTGCTTAAATGCAAACTTTTTAAAACCAGGCAATAACACAGCCGCAGAGAAAAAGTGTATTGCGCTATTTGGGCCATGGATGGTGTTAGATGGCTGTGCTGTTGTCTGTGGTGAGTCTTAAAATATGTAAGCCGGAGTATTGAGAGCGAGGGCGAGTTAACTATTATTTTCTTTTATTTTCCTTAAGTGAGAGGAAAATGTTTGGAAAGTGTCGAATGAATTATAGTTAGTTTTGCTTTTTATTTATATTTTTATGGGGGCTTATTTAATTTGTTTCAAAGAGAGGGGCAAGGTGCTCTTGTTGTTTCAAAGAGGGGGGGCAAGGTGCTCTTGACGAAAATTTGCACTGGGATCAAGGGCTTTGATGATCTCTTTGAGGGAGGAATTATATCTGGCAGCACAGTGCTTGTGGAAGGCATACCTGGGGCGGGCAAGACAACCCTCGGTGTCGAGTTTATCTACCGTGGGATTAGGGATTTTGGGGATCCTGGTCTTATTCTTACTTTTGAGCAGTTTCCTGAGACTCTTTACCGTGATGCCCGCAGCCTGGGATGGGACCTAGAAACCTTAGAGAAAGAGAATAAGCTGCGTGTTATCTGTACTTCGCCTGATGTGGTGCTGGCACCAGAGTCGAGTTTTATTGAGGAAGCTGTGTCTGTTATAGGAGCAAAACGTGTCCTAGTAGACAGTGTTTCTCATTTTCGGCAGGTGATCCATCATCCTCTTAAACTCAGGCAAGCTGTTTATTCTTTTTGCAATGGGCTGCGCCGCTTAGGTTTAACATCTTTCCTGATCAAGGAATTAGAAGGGGGCACTGAAGATTTTCATTCTTTTGAAGAGTTTCTGGTGGATGTAGTTGTGCGGCTCCATTATGAGGCCAGGGAGGGACTTGCGCGCCAGCGTACAGTAGAGGTAATTAAGAGCCGCGGCCAATCCCATCTATCTGGGAGGCATAGTTTTCAAATTAAAGAGGGGGGCACCCAAGTTTTTTCTCTACATCCCATACTGACCAGCACTCCACAGGATCTGGTTTCTCGGCAGCAAGTGCCTACGGGAATAAAAGGGCTCGATGATCTGATAGATGATGGCCTGCCAACCGGAATAACAGTTCTTGTGGCAGGGGAGACAGGTACAGGTAAATCAGTGCTGGGGATTGAGTACTTGGTTAGGGGGGCACTTCTCTATCAGGAAAAAGGGATTTATGTTTCTTTAGAAGAACCGACTGAAAAAATTTTTTTTCAGTCAGCAGCATTCTCTTGGGATTTAGATGCATTAGCCCAGGAGGGGATGGTACAGGTTATTTTCAAACCTTTTGTTAATATTGAGCTCGATGAGATGATCATCGAGCTCGCCTCTTTGATCGAGGAATATAAGATCAGGCGTCTGGTGATCGATCCCCTGCCTGCCTTGATTGGGCGCATACAGGATGTTTCTGTTCTGCGGGAAAAGCTGTACTACTTGATTACCCATCTGAATAACCTTGGCTGTACATCTCTTTTTCTCTACTCCCTGGAAAATCACAACAGCATACAGCATACAGTATGCTGTTGTGCAGTCTTTGGTGCAAGGGAGCATCATCCTCAAATACGCTTGGTTTCAGAACAGGAGGCTGCGCCAGCTGGAACTCTACAAACTGCGGGGTATTAGTCATATTACGGGAAATCACCTGATGGAGATTACAGAAAAGGGGATTCAGGTATTTCCAAGGCAGGGGGGAATAAGAACTTGATAACACGAGGGTTTTTTGGTGTTGATGGATTGGATTGCGCCATTCCCCAAGGAATGGAGTATGGCTCCCAAATCTTGGTCCACGGTGACACAGGTGTAGGAAAAACGGTTTTAGCCGGGGAGTTTCTGAAAGAGGGGCTCGTTTGCGGGGATACCTGTATCTATGTGGCCTGTGATGAACCTCCTGCAGTGATGCGCGGCCATTTGAGGGATTATAAGATAGGGGTCAGAGCCTATGAAGAAACGGGGCGTTTGTTTCTTGTGGATGCCTATGAAGAAGAGGAAAGCAAGGAGCGCCACTTTATTGCTACCCAGTTTAGCTTGGAGAAATACGTTGTTCTGGAAAGAAACCTTTTACAGCAATTTACAGGCCAGAGGGTGCGCTTGGTTGTGGACAGCCTTAGTACCCTCTTGATCCCCTTTGAGCAGGAGGATGTTTTGGAGTTTCATCGGAATAGACTTAAATTTTTGCGCAGAAAAGGTATCTTAGCGATGGATATTTTTGTTGACGGGGTTTTGGACCAGCGGGTGATGACCATTATTGGCCATTTCTATAATGTAAGTGTGCGTATGAAGTTCGGTGGCCCAAAGGCAAGGCCCGAAAGGATGATTCAGGTGGGAAAGGTTAAAAGCGGCAAGTTTGATGCTGTTCCCCGCCGGTTTGGGATCAGCCCTGTTTTTGGGATTGTCTTTGCCCCAGATGTGGAGGTTTAAGTATTATGTCTGAGTTTGAAGATGTTCACTTGAAAATCATCAACTCTATCTATCTGACCCTGAGCAGAGCCAGTGGGGCCATTCCTTTCGGCGGGGGCCATTATCTAGAAGAGATTACCCGCGGGGTTGGGGATGAGATTCTAAAGGGGTATGGGGAGCGTTTTAATACTGAGAGTAGAAAGCCCAGTGATATTTGCAAGGCCTATTTAAATGCTCTTGGGCATTTGGAGTTCGTGGAAAAAGGGTTTTTTCAGCTGGAGGACAAAGGTGACAGCGTCCTGGCAACCATGAGCCAGGAACAATGTTTTTACCAGGATTTCTGCAGAAAAGCTCATGAAGAGAGGTTGTTGTTTTACTGTCCGCGTTTAGGCGCTTTTCAGGCTGTATTAAAGAAAGTCCTGGGTGTAGAATATTCTACTGAAGTTGATTATGAACCAACGTCTGGGGTTTGTCGCGGCAGGATTTTCCCAGTGAAACACCGGCTGCGGACGGAGATGGTACAATTTGTGGATGATACCCTGGATATTGCTGGAGAAAGAGCGATCCTTTTTACAAAGGATGTCTATCTTTCTTTCCTTGTTGCTGTTAATGAATACGCCCCATTTATACTTAAAAAAGTGCTCTTTGATACCGGGTACAGGTCTTTTTTGGTTGTTGCCAGGGAAGCCAAGAAGTGCTACCAGAAACCTGAGGATTTGTTAAGGGTTTGTTTTGAGGAGATGAAGAGTTGTGGCTTTGGGAGGATAGAGCTTGTTTCTTTAGAAACTGCTGCTGGTCATGCTGTAGTAAGGTGCTATCAATCCTTCGAGGTGGCTGTAGTGAAAGATATCGATCTTTACCGTACACCCCGAGTTGCCTGTAATCTCCTGCGAGGGATGCTTTCTGCCTGTTTGACGGAAATCCTTGGGCATCAGATCATCTGTGAGGAAATGCAGTGTGCAGCTGTCAAGGGAGAATACTGTGAGTTTTGTGCCTATCCTGAGGATGAGAATGGGGGAGAATGATGCACGAGGGGAGAGAAGGGCTCCTGGACAATAATCAGGATGGTAAGATCCTGGGGAGTGCCATACAGGAAAGTGTGGTCCGCATCAATATTCTTAGTTTATTTCAGGCCAACCCCCATACCATTGATACTGCTGCCGGGTTGGCCAGGCGCCTGCATCGTTCGCCAGAGGAGATAGAACTGGCTCTTGATACCTTGGTGAGGATAGGAATCATCCAGAAAAGGGTATACGGCAAAGCCCAATTATACAAGCTGAAAAATGGCGAATTGATTGCCTCGTTTTTTGACACCCAAAGGGGTGATGCATTACTTGAATAATAATACAGATCTTACTCTGTATCAGGTGTTAGAAGCAATTCCTCTGGGTATGGCTGTTTTCGATAGGGCAGGAGATATTATCGCTGTAAATAGTGGGGTGGCAGAGGTATTGGGCCTTGTCCCTGTTGATGCCCAGGGCTGTAATTTAGAAGTGCTGCTTAGAGAAAAAGGGCTGCCGCAAGATCATCCTCTTTTTCAGATACATTCAGGCAAAGAATACACCGGGACCGCTGCTCCGCTCACCGATTGCTATCCTTCCTATGTAAGCACTCATATCCTCAAAGATGATGGTGGGGAAACCATAGGTGGTGTTTTGGTTCTCTGGGATGCCAGGCGTCAGCAGGAACTGGAACAGGCGGTGCTCAAGGCGGAACGGTTGGCCATTATGGGTCAGCTTGCTGCCATTGCTCTTCATGAGGTTCGTAATCCTCTCAGTGCCATCAAAGGGTATCTTCAGCTATTGAGGAGAGAACTTGAGGAAGCCAGGCAGCTAGGGTATGTGGATGTTATGCTGGAGGCCTTAGATAAGGTCAATAACCTGATCACCGATTACCTTCGGCTTGCTAAACCTGGCACACCTAAGCGCCAGCCCTGTCAATTAGAGGAAGTGATCAGTGATCTTATTTCTCTCTTTGAAGTGGAGTTCAAAAACAAGGAAATCAGGGTTTTATTTTTCTGCCATTCAGATATACCGCCGGTTAATTTGGATCGGGAGCAGTTTGATCAGGTTTTGGTGAATATCCTTAAAAATGCTGTGGAAGTAACACCTTCAGGCGGAGAGATTAGTATAGGTATTGAACACCTGAAGGAAGAGAATATGGTTTCGCTCTTGATCCGAGATACAGGGCTTGGGATCCCGGATGATGTCGTTTCTCAGGTCTTCGACCCATTTTTTACTACCAGGGATGAAGGAACAGGGTTGGGTCTCTATGTCTGCCGTGAGATTGTGAATAATCATGGGGGGGAGATCCGGATTGCTAACAATCCGGACCAGGGTTGTACTGTGACCATTACTCTTCCTTGCTCTAAATAGAAGTCTTAAGGATGTAAAGATGGATGCCGGCTTCTGCACTTTCTATGTTCAGGTTCATCTTATCCCGGCCTCTGATTGTTCGTCTAACCTTCATTTCGAAAGCAGGATGTCAGATGCCGGGATAGAAGTTTAATATAGGTGTTTCAAACTTTAATAGTTTCTAGAGATGGACTATTACTTTGTTTTCTGCAAAAAGCAGGCCTGTTGTCAGGGGAAACGAGCTATTAGTAATGTTAAGTATGATCATTGGATTGTAAAAAGGGCTGTTTCTTTGTTACACTGTCCTTAGCCTGAATAAAAGTGCTATAATACCAGATAATAGAAACAAAGAAGAATTTGCAAAGAGGAGAATGAGATGTTGCTCGAACGCTTAAAGAAGGAAATTTATCAGGATTTGCAGGATGCTGCACTGCGGGCACGGGAGGAAGGGAAGCTGGCCTTTGAGGAACTACCCCTCTTCACACTGGAAAAGCCCCGGGAGAAATCACATGGTGATTTGGCTGCCAATATCGCCCTGGTGCTAGCCCGTCCGGCAAAAACCGCACCCAGAAAGATTGCCCAAGCCATTCTCGAGTATTTTCCTACTGGAAGGAACTGTGTAGCCAGGTGTGAAATAGCAGGGCCGGGATTTATCAATATTTTTCTTGACCCCTCCTGGGTTGATGCGGTAATTCCGGAAGTGGAGGAGATGGATGAGCGCTATGGCTGCTCATTTATGGAGAAGAGTGAAAAGGTGCAGGTGGAGTTTGTGAGCGCCAACCCCACTGGGCTTTTGCATATGGGAAATGCAAGGGGTGCAGCTTTAGGGGATACCTTAGCCAATGTTTTGGCTGCCGCTGGTTATGAGGTGACCAAGGAGTTTTATATTAATGATGCCGGGAGTCAGATCGAAACGCTTGGCCGCACACTGGAAGCGCGTTATCTACAGCTGTTGGGGCAGGATGCCCCTTTTCCTGAGGATGGATATCCAGGGAAGGATCTGATTGACAGCATGAGTGGTTTGATCGCCAAAGTAGGGGATAAGTATCTACAGGTTGCTCCACAGCTGCGCCGGGAGATTTTGGTCAAGTATGCGCTTCAAGAAAAGCTGGAGCAGATGAAGAAAGATCTTGCTGATTTTGGGGTATATTATGATGTCTGGTTTTCAGAACAGACCCTGCACGATTCCGGAGCTATTGAGGCGGTATTGAAGGAGTTGCAGCAAAAGGGCTATCTTTACGAAAAGGATGATGCCATCTGGTTTCGCTCTACCCTTTTTGGGGATGAGAAAGATGAGGTGTTAGTGCGCAAGAATGGGGTTCCCACCTATTTCGCGGCAGATATCGCCTATCACAAAAACAAATTTGAGCGTGGGTTTGACCGGGTGATCAACATCTGGGGAGCAGACCATCACGGCCATGTGCCGCGTATGAAAGGAGCAATTGAGGCTTTAGGATATGATCCTGACCGCCTCCAGGTGATCATCATGCAGCTTGTGCGGTTGTTCCGGGGAGGAGAACCCGTTAGGATGTCCAAGCGCTCTGGTGAGTATGTCACCTTAAGGGAACTTATCGATGAGGTAGGTAAAGATGCTGCACGTTTCTTTTTCGTAAACCGTAGTTCTGATAGTCACTTGGATTTTGACCTGGATCTCGCTAAGAAACAGTCTAGTGACAACCCGGTTTACTATGTGCAGTATGCCCATGCGCGGATCTGTAGTATTCTGCGCCAGGCAGGTGAGTTTCCCTCAGCACAGGAGATAGACTGTAGTTTATTGCAGGATCCTGCGGAGGTCGCTCTTCTGGAAAAAATTGCTGAACTGCCCAGTGAGATCAAATACGCTGCAGCTAGTCTAGAGCCGCACCACATAACTCATTATGCTTATAGTTTGGCCAATCTCTTTCATGGGTTTTATACCACATGTCATGTGTTGAATGCAGAGCCTGGTCTACGGGAGGCACGATTAGGATTGGTCAATGCCTGCCGTATTACTCTGCGCAATACCTTGAGAATCATCGGGGTTTCAGCTCCGGAAAGGATGTGATTTTTTGTGATCATTCGCTGGCTGGGACATTCCTGTTTTTGCTGCCAGGGGGATGGTGTTGACCTGCTTACAGACCCCTTTAATGAAGAGGTGGGATACCCCTTGCCGAAAATAAAAGTTGATGTAGTGACGGTTAGCCATGACCACTACGATCATAATGCTGTCAGTCTACTACCAGGTGATCCGGAGGTGATTATAGATGCAGGGGTTCATTATTTCCGGTCACTGGAGATCAGAGGGGTTTCGGTTTTTCATGATGAAGTGCGAGGGGCAAAAAGGGGAAAGAATATTATTTTTACCTGGGAGATGGATGGGGTGCGTCTCTGCCATCTAGGGGATTTAGGGCATTTGTTGGATGAAACAGCACTTAGCAGTATAGGGGCAGTAGATATTCTCATGGTACCAGTGGGTGGTGTTTATACCATCGATGCCAGGAGCGCCCGGGATGTGGTGGCTCAACTTCAACCCCGTCTAGTGATCCCTATGCATTACCGGACACCTCACCTTTCTTTTGATTTAGATCCAGTAGATAATTTCACCAGTTATTTTGAGAGGGTGCAGCAGTGTAAATCATGGCAAGGAACAGCAGCTGATCTACCAGACCAACAGCAAGTTATGGTCCTTGATTATCAATAAATAGCTGTTTAATGCAAAAGAGCCGTCTCTACACAGAATGGAATATGTTTTTCACGACCAACTACCAACCACTGATGGCCAACTTGACAACCCCTTGGGACGAGTTTAAAATTGGCTTTGTGTATATGGTGCTGTAGAACATGAATCTTTATAGAAGAGAAGAGGGAGAGGGTTTGTCAAAATACATATTTGTTACAGGTGGAGTTGTGTCCTCTCTGGGTAAGGGGATTACTGCAGCATCCCTGGGGCGCTTGTTAAAAAGCCGGGGATTCTCAGTAATCATCCAAAAATTTGATCCTTATATTAATATTGACCCGGGTACCATGAGCCCCTATCAGCATGGGGAAGTTTTCGTAACAGATGATGGGGCAGAGACCGACTTGGATCTAGGGCATTACGAGCGTTTTCTGGACCAGAGTTTGTCTCAGGAAAGCAATATCACTGCTGGACGTGTCTATGATGCGGTGATCTGTAAGGAGCGCCGGGGGGAATACCAGGGAGGAACTGTGCAGGTGATCCCCCATATTACTAATGAGATCAAGGAGTATATCCAGCGGGTAGCTGTTAAGGAAGCCCCTGATATAGTAATCACAGAAATTGGAGGCACAGTAGGAGATATTGAGTCCCTCCCTTTTCTGGAGGCGATCCGTCAGTTTAAAACAGATATCGGGCGGGAACATGTTCTCTACATCCATGTGACACTTGTTCCTTATTTGAAGGCCGCCCAGGAATTGAAAACAAAGCCGACCCAGCACAGTGTGAAGGAACTGCGCTCCATTGGGATTCAGCCAGATATCATCGTCTGTCGCAGTGAGGAGCCCCTGTCCCGGGAGTTGAAGGACAAGATTGCCCTCTTCTGCGATATTGATAAAGAGGCGGTAATCGAAGCTGTAGATGCCCAGTCTATCTACCAGGTTCCTTTAATGCTGGAAGAGCAGGGGATGGCGGATATCGTCAGCAGCCATCTGAATATCCCTCACCGGACACCTTTTTTGGATGACTGGAAAAAGGTTGTCAACACCTATTTTCATCCTAAAAAAAGTGTTCAGGTGGCAGTAGTAGGAAAGTATGTAGAGCTCAAAGATGCTTATCTGAGCGTTGCAGAGGCGCTCTGTCACGGGGGGCTTGCCCACGAAACCAATGTCAAGATCACCTGGATTGATGCGGAAGACCTGGATGAAGAAAATGCAGATGAACTATTTGCTGAAGTTCAGGGGATTGTTGTCCCAGGTGGGTTTGGCAGCCGAGGGATTGATGGTAAGATCAGGGCAGCTGCCTATGCCAGAAAGAAGAAGATTCCTTTTCTGGGTATCTGCTTGGGGATGCAGTGTGCTGTAATCGAGTTTGTGAGATCTCTTTGCGGGCTTAAAGATGCCAACAGCACAGAGTTTGATCCTCATACACCTTACCCGGTTATCACCCTGCTTTCTGGACAAAAAAATTTGGAAAACATTGGAGGTACCATGAGGCTCGGCAAATATCCCTGTAAACTGGTGCCGGGCAGTAAGGCCTATGCAGCTTATGGAAAAGAAATGGTGGAGGAGCGTCACCGGCACCGCTATGAATTTAACAACACTTACCGGAAATTAATAACTGAGAAGGGGATGAGGGTTACTGGGACATCTCCAGATGGGCGGCTGGTGGAGATAGTTGAACTCTCCGAACATCCCTGGTTTGTTGCTTGCCAGTTTCATCCGGAGTTTAAATCACGTCCCAATAGACCACACCCTCTTTTCCGGGATTTTATTGGGGCAGCACTGCAAAAGGCTGAGGAGTGATTGGAGGAAGTAAGTGTTTTGTATAATGTACACCTGATTGAAGAACAGGATAAAGACTTTTACAATAGTTTTGTGAGCAGTGCCTTACGGCCACATTTTCTGCAGAGTTATGATTGGGGGGAACTAAAGCGGGGCACTGGGTGGTTGCCTTTGCGCCTACTTTTGACACAGGATGGCACCCCGGTTGCTGCCATTTCTCTTCTGAAAAGGAAACTTC
>JBASML010000331.1:0-4539 GCA_049656845.1 Syntrophaceticus sp. | reverse complement strand
TGGGTTGGCTTTATGCTGTGATAATAATAGTGATAATTATCATATTATTTCAGTTTATCAAAACTGGCAGGGTTGTGGGGGATATCGCAGAAATAACTGCAGCTCGTTTGCATTTTCAAGGGCCTATCTTGATGGTCGATGATATTTTTATTATGAATGTTGGGTATCCTTCAGCAAAGGAAAAAATACTGGCAGAAGGGTTGGCAGTGCTTATTAAACCCAAGGATGATAATAGCAGAGCTATTTTACATAATGTAGGACAGCGTCAGGCGATTCTTCATACTGCCGCGGCTCTTTTGGGAACGAAACGAGAAATTGGGGAACCCGAATTTATGCCATTGGCCAGGAAAAATATAGATACTGGGGCAATTGGTATGTTTATTTTACCCTTGGAGAAAGATTTTGAGAGTCTGCGTAATATTATTGAAAGAACGCCTGTTTTGGAAAGTGCATCTAGGAAGCCCCTGGATACCCAGGCTGGTCGGATCGCATCTGATTAGGGTGATGGTTGTGAAAACAGAACTGTCAAAGGTAATTTTAGCTGTAATAACCCAAGATCCTCAACTGGTTAACGGGGGTGCGCCTGTTTTCATTGCCTCCTCTCAGGAGGAACAAGAAAGGATAGCCCTCTACCTGAGCAGGGTTTTAGATGGCATGGTCCATGACCTGGGGAATGGGGTTTTTGTTATTGTCAATCATTAGGAGTTATTTATGGCCAAAATAGTTTACCACTGTTATGGTGGTTCACACTCTTCAGTAACTGCGGCTGGGATCCACCTGGGAATCTTGCCTCAAGAGAGAACTGCTACTGCTGCTGAACTCCTAAGAGTTCCCCATTATGACTATCATGGGTCAGTAACACATGGACGTTTCCGCTTTATTGGACGTGATATTTATGGGAATGAAGTTTTTGTTCTAGGAAAACGTACTGCTGGTCCTGATGTAACTATTTTGCTGTACAGAATCGCGGAGTTGGTTGGTTGTGGGGATGAGATATGCCCTGTTGATACTACTTTTCCTATCAATCCATTAATGGTTATCGGGGGGTTTTTATCCAGGAGGCTTAATCTGGTTTCTTTGGGCAGGCCCATTGTTCTATATGGGACTCAGATAGCTTATCCTTACCTGGTAAAAATAGCAGGAGATGTTTTGCAAGCAATTAGAGAGGAACCAGTACCAGACAGGTGCTCTTTATTACTTCCAGAACACCTTTTTTTATTCTATATCTGTCCGGAAAACGACCTGCTGCCACTGCTGCTTGCGGGACTCCATCTTGATCCGGATATGGGGGACATGGAGTTGCTTGACTGGGCAACAGGTTTTGAGTTTTCCGGTAAAATTGGAACACTTAAGTATTTGGGAAAAGCAGATAATTATGAGCTTTATCTGGTGGGTGCAGGCAGAGAACCAGAGATTATTGCCAAAATATTAAGAGAAACACGGACCCTAATAGGGATTCCGCAGGTTTCTTTATGTGTTGTTCAGTCACAACTATCTCCTTCTTTTTTATTGAGGGTTATTGGCAAACTGCGAAAGCATTGCAGATCAGGAGTCCTACATAAGGTGGAAGAGCTTGTTTTTAGTAGATTTGCAGTAAAATGCCGCCAGGAAGCATATGTCATAAAAAACTCCTTGCTAGAAGCAATTCTTGACTAAATTGCTCTACTAAATGATAATGTTTAAAAAAGATGGAGTTAAAAATGAAAATCTGCAAAAAACCTGGTATTTTGGTGGAAAACATTATTTCGGGATCACCTGCTGCTGACTGTGGCATACGCAGAGGTGATCAGTTGCTTGCTATCAATGGAATTCGCCCCCGGGACCTTATTTCTTACAGATACCTGACAGCTACAGAGAATACTATTTTAAAAATACGTAAACAAAATGGGCAGGTTGTCACTTATGAGATCAAGAAGGACTATGATACTGACCTGGGGATCATATTTTCGACTAACTGTTTTGATGGAGTGAAACACTGCCGTAATAAGTGTATTTTTTGCTTTGTAGATCAGCTCCCTTGCCACCTGCGTTCCACCCTTTATGAAAAAGATGATGACTACAGGCTCTCTTTTTTACAGGGAAATTATATTACCTTGAGCAACCTTAAAGAGAATGAGATCGCCCGCATTATTAATTTAAAATTAAGTCCACTTTACATCTCAGTGCATACCACAGATCCAGAACTGCGGGGGAAAATGCTAGGGTTGAAAGGGCCAGCACCAGTTTTAGATATAATATCGCGGTTTGCTAGAGAAGGCATCACCATGCACATTCAAGTAGTGCTCTGCCCGGACTGGAATGATGGATGTGTTTTAGAGCGAACTATTAATGATCTAGCTGCTTTTTGGCCACAGGTAGCCTCTATAGGGATTGTACCTGTAGGGCTTACCAAATATCGGCAGCATCTGCCCCGCTTGCGGTCTCTTACATCGCCGGAAAGCAGAAAGCTGATCAACAAGGTAAGTAATTTTCAGAAGTCTTTTCGCAAAAGAAATGGGGTTTCTTTTGTTTACCTGGCTGATGAGTTTTATTTAAAGGCACGACATCCCTTTCCACCCTATACACAATACGATGATTTCCCCCAGCTGGAAAATGGGATAGGGCAGGCGCGGCTTTTCTATGAGGATTTTAGAAAATTACGCTCTCGATTGCCGAGCAAGGTTAACAGGTCAAGGACTCTATTTCTTGCCACATCCCGGTATGGTGCCCAGGTTCTTTTTCCGGTGGTAAAGAGGATGCAGTTAATCAAAAACTTAGATCTGAGGGTGATCACTATCCCCAGCACCTTTTTTGGCCCCAGGATAACTGTAACCGGGCTTTTAACTGGACAGGATCTCCTCTGGGGGTTGAGAGATATTCGGGGTGAGGATGTTTTGCTGCCCAGTATCCTTCTGCGCCAGGGCACATCTCTATTTCTTGATGGAATGGATGTCGCAGAGGTTGAACGCAGGAGCGGGTGTACCATTCATCTGCTTGATCCCACTGCTGCTGCATTGGTAGAGCATATTTGCATGTTAGGGGGAGTTCGGTGATGAGAAAACCTGTTGTAGCCTTGGTGGGGAGGCCAAATGTCGGGAAGTCCACCCTCTTTAATCGCCTGTCGGGCGGTAGGTCTGCCATCGTTGCGGACCGCCCAGGTGTTACCCGGGACAGGCTTTACAGGGATGTGGAATGGGACGGCCACACCTTTACCCTCATCGATACAGGAGGGCTTTTCCTGCAGGATGCTGATTTCAGTGAGCATATTGAGGAGCAGGTGACAGCGGCTATCCAAGAGGCCGATGTGATAGTTTTTGTAGTAGATGCACAGGTTGGTCTTACAATAGAAGACCATCAGGCGGCTCAGGTTCTATTGAAGAGCAAAAAAAATACTATTATCGCTGCTAATAAGGTAGATGACTTTAAAAAACAGGATATCTATGAATTTTATAAATTAGGGCTTGGTGATCCTGTTCCTATTTCCAGCCTTCACGGCTTGAATATCGATGAGCTTCTGGATCGAATTACTGTTCTGCTTCCTGAGTCGATCCCTGAGGATGATGATGATCAAAGTGTACGGGTTGCTGTGGTGGGAAGGCCAAATGTAGGAAAATCATCCTTAATCAATGCTTTGCTTAGTGAAAAGCGGGTAATTGTCAGTGACATTCCGGGAACAACTCGTGATGCCATCGATACTAAATTTCTAGTAGATGATCGCTCTTATATTCTCATAGATACCGCAGGAATCAGGAAACGCAGTCGGGTATCCAGGGGTATAGAGTATTATGGAGTGCGGCGTGCCTTGAGAGCTGTCGATCGGGCAGATTTGGTGCTTTTGGTGCTCGATGCCACAGAAGGTATTGTAGAACAGGATAAGAAAATTGCAGGATATATTGAAGAAACCGGGAAAGGAGTTATAATAATAATCAATAAATGGGATCTAACGGCTGATATAAAGAACAGACGGCGATTATTTGAGAACCTAACTCGAAGAGAACTGGGCTTTATCTCTTATGCGCCCTTGCATTTTGTTTCTGCCCTAACTGGAGAAGGGTTAGAGAGGATCCTGCCCCAGGTGGATTTTGTTCACAGTGAACAGAGCAAAATGATCAGCACAGGAAACTTAAACTCCTGGTTGAGTGAAACTGTCTTTTTGAATCCTCCTTCTGCTGCGCAAAAAGGGGGTTTAAAGTTCTATTATGCAACCCAAGTTTCCGTAAAACCTCCGGTATTTGTTTTTTTTGTAAACAACCCCAAATTGGTTCATTTCTCTTATAAACGCTATCTGGAGCGGCAGCTTAGAGAGGCGTACGGTTTTGAAGGGACACCTGTTAGGCTTATTTTTAGGGGACGAAGTAGTTCCCCGGTAAAATAAAAGAAAGGGAGGGACACTATGGATTTCTTTTTGATGCTCCTGATTTGTTATTTAATCGGCTCCATCCCCTGTGGTTATTTGATTGGTAAAAGGAAGAGGGTTGATCTGCGCAGCCAAGGCAGTGGGAATATCGGGGCCACCAATGCCTTCCGCATACTGGGGCCCATAGTCGGACTATTGGTGTT
>JBASML010000330.1:0-1694 GCA_049656845.1 Syntrophaceticus sp. | reverse complement strand
TCGGCTGTGTCAAATAGTGAAAGCCTTTTACTGTTTGTGGATCTTCATATGCCACTGAATCCTTATCAATGAAGTGTAGGGTTCTGTAGTTCAATTTGTGGCGTGTTGTTCACTATTAACTGCTTTTTGCTCCTAAAAAATAAAAGAAGGCTCAAAGAGCCTTCCTGGCATCTATCAATAGCTGCGTGCTATTATTGATGTTTATTATTTTGTGTAAGAAGTTGTCTGCGCAAGATGCGCTAGGTTCTTGCCGGCTCCCTGCCAGCCTTTATGTATTTCATATATACATAAAATATATCAATTTCAATATACACTGTTGCTGATTTTTTGTCAATGGGAAGATATTCGCTGTTGGTTACGAGCAAGCACCGAGGCCAACTTGCTTTGCTTTATTTAGATCAGTGGGAGTGCCGTGAGATTACGGGGATGTCAGACTCCCTTTATCCATCCGTACTAATTAAAGAGAAAACTTCCCAAACAGCACCACAAAAAATATTGCGATAAAAATGGCGGGCAGAAGGTTTCCCACCTTGATATGTAGTTTATCGGTCAGCATATTGAGCCCGATGCCGAAGATGAGCAGCCCACCTGCAGCAGTCATTTCGATGATCATGGCATCTGTGAGAAAGGGCTTCACATAGACCGCGGCAACAGTGATGGCACCCTGGTAGAGAAAAACAGGCAGTGCGGAGAAAGCAACCCCGATCCCCATAGTGGAAGCGAAAACTGTTGCTGTTATTCCGTCAAGGATGGATTTAATGAAAAGGGTCGTATGGCGTCCAGTGAGCCCGCTTTCCAGTGCTCCCATGATGGCCATGGCTCCCACACAGAAGACGAGGCTTCCGGTCACAAAGCCCTTGATGAAAAGGCTGCTATCTGTATTCCCGACACTGTCCTCACTGTGACTACCATCGTTATCCCCAACATTCTCCCGGCTAATGTCACCACCGCTGCCCCCGAAATGCCCCTCCAGCTTCTTCCCGAAACTGTCGAGCCGCTCCTCGATCCTTAAAGCCTCGCCCAGTATACCTCCGGTTACGATACTCAAGGTCAACACCAGGACATTCTGGGTTTTCAGTGCCATAGAAAGGCCGATCAAAATAACAGTCAGGCTGATACCCTGCATGATCACCGACTTGTATTTGTCGGGAAACCCACTCTTCAACAAATTCCCCAGCAAGGCTCCCAAAATAATTGCTCCGGCATTAACAATAGTCCCTAACAAAACCTGTACCCCTCTATTTGCAAATTTCGTTCATTATACCACTAAACGGTGGAATCGCTATAGACCTTGCCAAACCCGGTTCCATTCGCTATAATAAATTTACGGAGTGTGCGGGAGTAGCTCAGTGGTAGAGCATCGGCTTCCCAAGCCGAGGGTCGTGGGTTCGAATCCCATTTCCCGCTCCATTTTTATTTTCTGGAATAAGAAAGATAACGATGACAGGGCAGAGAATGCATTCCAGATCACGGAAGGAGATCCGTTCCGCCGGTATCTCCCCCGATTCATCTGTGTGATATTGCCCAAGTTGCCAAAAGCGGCCTACATCAAAGTAAAGTAAATTTTGTTTCCTATCTTACAACTCTCTTCAGTCAAAGCACCAATTACTAACCACTAAACTAACAACTAACGACTATTACAGGTTATCCTTCAGCTTCTCCAGTTCGCTCCCATCAATGACCCTAGCCAAAGC